>CAZZVG010000071.1:1197-11627 GCA_964657295.1 Iningainema sp.
ACAATTGCAGCAGCAAGGTTCTGCCACGACTCTCAAAGCAATTCTCACGGTGCTGGAAAATCATCAGCAACTAAGCGAAACCACTGCTCAAGATATGATTAAACAAGTCATCAAAGAGCAAAATGTTAAAAAAGGCTTGGTGATGCGATCGCTACGTGCAGCGTTGACTGGAGATATGCATGGCCCTGATTTGATTCAATCGTGGTTATTGCTTAATAAAATTAGTTTGGATAAACCACGTTTGCTGAAAGCAAGCACAGTTGTCTAAGATTTTTATTCTCCTGATTGTCGCACAATTGACAAGTACCGTAGAGACGCGACATCTGTCGTCTAAAGCACACGTAAGAATGAGCGCGTCTCTCACACATTATTTTTCTACCATCAACTCAAAACCCTTAGAGTCTTGGGATCGGACTACTGCACATAGTTAAATACCCTCAGCTTGGGAACATATTATGTAAAATTAGTGTCATTAAAAGCACTGAGAAAATAATGTAGTCAGAATGCCGACAAAAGTGGTAAACTCAGGGATAAGATTATCATTATTGATAATAACGCTAGCGATCGCATCAGCAATTCATGACACAGTATATGCTCAGAAGATGCCCTCACTGATGCTTTTTGGAGATGTTTCCATTGGAAGTGATTTTTCTCCAAACCCCCTGACAGTTCGCGGTATGA
Source organism: Iningainema sp. (assembly GCA_964657295.1). Taxonomy (GTDB): domain Bacteria; phylum Cyanobacteriota; class Cyanobacteriia; order Cyanobacteriales; family Nostocaceae; genus Rhizonema. The sequence continues at coordinate 1,879 of CAZZVG010000071.1, forward strand.
GTGGCGGTCATATACCTGGAAAGCAGATTGCTGGTAAATCTGAAACTCCTACAGGGCCATGTGTCGGATTTTTTGATGAAAAACCAGACCACACTTTGGTATTAACTAGTAAATTTGGTTACTTGAGTTTGGTAGTGAAAAGTCCAGATGACACCACTCTCATTGTAATTGGTCCTGGCGGTACTTGGTGCAATGACGATTTTCAAGGGAAAAATCCAGGGATTGTTGGTGAATGGCTTCCTGGGACTTACAGCATTTGGGTTGGTTCATATAAAAAAGAGCGGCATTTCCCTTACATCCTAGAAATTACAAAGTAGGGGCGAACGGTGAGACAGCCCTGCAGGAGGGTTAGCCCGACCTAGGGGACTGCGTTAGCGTTAGCGAAGCGGTAGCGACGAAGGAGCGTCACCCGAAGGGCTGTTCGCCCTCAGAACGGCTGTTCGCCCTTACCTCATCTAAACGAAATTCGCCATAATTTTTAATTTTGCACAGCGGTACTAGCTATGGGGAGTAAATTATTATACTCCCTCTCTTCCAAGAGGTTAAGAAAAGTTTATTTTTACCAGAAGTCTAACTATTAGGTATAGTCCAAGGGAGCAAAATTAAGTTAAATTTAATTAAGATTCTTAAAACTGTTTTGGTTTGCCGACGCTAGAAATAGCGAGTCAGACTATCTTTGTCGCAAATTTAGATAAAAAATGCAGTTATAGACATCGATTTAAGAGCTTCTGTATGGGGCTACTGCAATTGAATGTACCAAGCCTGATTTATCGTATATGCATCTAGAGGCAAAATAAAATGAAATTCTCCTGGAAAGTCCTGCTACTTTGGACACTGCCAGCTTTGGTAATTGGCTTTTTCTTTTGGCAAGGAGCATTTGCTAATGTCCCATCAGACATGAGTAAGAATGCCGCCAATACTCGGATGACATACGGTCGGTTTCTAGAATATCTAGATGCCGACCGAGTTACCAGTGTGGATTTTTATGAAGGCGGTAGGACAGCAATTGTGCAAGCCGTTGATCGCGACCTCGACAACCGCGTACAACGAGTGCGGGTGGATTTGCCTATTAACGCTCCCGAGCTGATTACCAAGCTCAAACAAAAAGGAGTGAGTTTTGATGCCCATCCAATGCGGAACGATGGAGCAATCTGGGGACTCTTGGGCAACCTGATTTTTCCAATATTATTGATTACCGGACTGTTCTTTTTGTTCCGTCGTTCTAGCAACCTCCCAGGAGGGCCCGGTCAAGCGATGAACTTTGGCAAATCCAAAGCACGCTTCCAAATGGAGGCAAAAACTGGGGTGAAATTTGACGACGTAGCAGGTATCGAAGAAGCAAAGGAAGAGCTACAAGAAGTTGTTACCTTCCTCAAACAACCAGAAAAGTTTACTGCAGTTGGCGCACGCATTCCTAAAGGAGTGCTATTGATTGGACCTCCAGGAACTGGGAAAACTTTGCTAGCAAAAGCGATCGCCGGCGAAGCTGGTGTACCCTTCTTCAGCATCTCTGGTTCGGAATTTGTGGAAATGTTTGTCGGTGTCGGTGCATCCCGCGTGCGCGACCTCTTTAAGAAAGCTAAAGACAACGCTCCATGCATCATCTTCATTGATGAAATTGACGCTGTTGGCAGACAAAGAGGTGCTGGTATTGGCGGCGGTAATGACGAACGGGAACAAACCCTCAACCAGCTACTCACCGAAATGGACGGTTTTGAAGGCAACACTGGCATCATTATTATTGCCGCTACCAACCGTCCCGACGTATTAGACACAGCATTACTGCGTCCGGGACGTTTTGACAGACAAATCATGGTGGATGCACCAGACATCAAAGGACGTTTGGAAATCCTCAAAGTCCATGCTCGTAACAAGAAATTAGATAAGAGCGTTTCCTTGGAAGCCATCGCCCGCCGTACTCCTGGTTTTACAGGAGCCGACTTAGCTAACCTGTTGAACGAAGCCGCGATTTTGACAGCGCGTCGGCGCAAAGAAGCCGTCACCCTAACAGAAATTGATGACGCTGTAGATCGGGTGGTCGCTGGCATGGAAGGAACTCCCTTAGTCGATAGCAAAAGCAAGCGCTTGATCGCCTATCACGAAATTGGACACGCTTTGATCGGTACGCTTGTCAAAGACCACGATCCTGTACAAAAAGTAACCTTGATTCCACGAGGACAAGCTCAGGGTTTGACTTGGTTTATGCCAAATGAGGAACAAGGGTTAATTTCCCGTTCTCAGTTGAAAGCAAGAATCACAGGTGCTTTGGGCGGTCGTGCTGCGGAAGATATCATTTTTGGAAACGCGGAAGTCACTACAGGTGCTGGTAACGACTTGCAACAGGTGACTAACATGGCACGGCAAATGGTAACCCGGTTTGGGATGTCTAATTTAGGTCCTCTGTCTTTAGAAAGTCAGACAGGAGAAGTGTTTTTGGGTCGTGACTGGATGACGCGCTCTGAATATTCAGAGTCGATCGCCGCTCGGATCGATTCACAAGTCCGTTCTATTGTTGAAGAATGCTACGAAACAGCAAAGCGGATTATGCGTGAAAATCGTGCCGTTATGGATCGTTTGGTGGATCTGCTTGTTGAAAAAGAAAGCATTGATGGCAACGAATTCCGTCAGATTGTTGCTGAGTACACTGATGTGCCTGAAAAGCAACAGTACGTTCCTCAGTTGTAATTGTCATTTGTCCTTAGTCATTGGTTATTTGTAATAAATAACTGGGTGTAGGTGTAGGGTGGGCAGTCGTAGGGGCGAACGGTTGTTCGCCCTTATAAGCAGTGTGATTCATAGAGAGTGAAAACTCCTGTAAGCTGTTACAAAGAGCAGTTAATCAGCAATTTGAATTTCATCAAGTTGAGCGATCGCTACATCCGCACCGCGAATGTTCTCTGACTTGTTTATCCAGGTAATACCAATGCAACCTGCGGCTTTGGCGTTGCGTGCCATTTGCATATCACCTACAGAATCTCCTACCATCAGTGTGGTGTTAGGTTCTACGCCTAATGAGTTGCAAGCTTGCAAAAATAAAACTGGATCTGGTTTACTCGGTCCTTCATCGACACCTATCAATGATTGAATGTAATCATTTAACTGATGATGGTTGACAAAAGCACGCACTTCTGATAAAGTAGCCGCAGAAAGAATACCAATTTTTAATCCGGCTTGCGATAGGTTTCTGAGGACTTCCACACTACCAACATACATTGGTGCCGGAGTCGTACCAATGTATTTTTCCGCATCTGCCAAAGCTTGACGGGCGATCGCTAACGACTCAAACCACCCTTTTCCAGTTTCCGCAATATAGGCGGCTATTGCGATTTCTGTTTCTCGACGACTTGCTACTGCGATTAATCCAGCAGGATCGAGAGTGCTGCCATTAACCCCAAAAGCCATTAATAGTGGTTCCCCAATTCCTGGAATTTGAGCGTCTACTATTCGTGCGCTTTTTTGGGCTAGCGATCGCAAATAAGCTTCTGAGTCTTCTAAAGTGCCGTTTTTGTCAAACAAAATGGCTTGAATATTAGAAAAGGTTACATTTCTACACTTAATAGTTACCAAAAAATATCTCCCCGATAGTTATTTTATAAATCACTCCATTGACTCAACTTTATTGTGATATTTCCCCTGTTGACCATAAAAATTATTAATGTATTTTTTAATACTATTATTAGTAACAAACTTAATGATACCGCAATGGCTGACGTAAAGAAAAAAACTATGTCCGGACGGATAGAGTTAAAAGTGGTAATAGATTAAAATATATGTGATATTGAGTAGTATTCCTGAGAACTGTAAACGAAGATTAAAAGCAAATATGTCATCCTTTCAAGCTGAACCTGAGAATTTTGTTGAATTGCTACAAATTGTTCGAGATGGTTCGGTTTGCAGCTTGAAGTCAGGAGAATATAAGGGACCATTTACTATTGATCGCTCGATTACAATTTGCGGTACGGGTGCGGATACAGTCATTTTTGCAGTTGATGAACCGGCTTTGGTTGTAAAAGTCCCTGGAGTTAGACTGGAAAATCTGGCAATTGCTCGAACTGTCGGAGGAGATACTGGCGAAATTGTCTTGTCTGCAACACGAGAGGCTTCCCCTATTTGCAAATCTGTGAAGTTAACTGGAGTTGCACCAAATGTCCAATGGGAAAGAGAGAGTTGGGATATTCCCACAGTGTTGGACTTTGGAGAAATACCAATAAATCGTCAGGTAGAACGTTCCTGGGAACTACAAGTAGGCGCACCTGGCAAAATTTCATCGGATGTCGATTGGCTACGCGTGCAAGAAACACATCTCTATCCGGGAATTCAGAATTTACACGTTGTCATCAATTCCAAAGACATTCCATCCGGAACACTTCTATCTGGTTCTCTATTTTTAGAAGCAGAAGACGGGAAACGAATTATTAAGATAATCGGTTTAATTAAAGCACATCAGTCAACAGATGTCAAGGCAATATATACAATTTCAAATAAGAAACATATAGAAGATTGGGGGTACAGATTTGTTAGCGAACGGGCTATAGATAAGTTAATTGGTGATGTAGAAAACAGAAGTGAAAAATCTTCTGATTGGCGGCAAAGAGATGGTATACAAGCTTTGATGTCTTATCTGATTGGCGACTCACCAGTACTTTTTTATGTACACCGTAAGGAAGTCAATCAAAGATCTTCAGAAGAAGAAATGTGGGAACTTATAATTGCCACAGATCGCGACGATTTTGAATTACCTACAAAGCTAAAGCAGAGGGATAAAACTTTACGTTTGTTAGCTATAGTCCGTTCAGAAGACGGAGAAGGTGGCTTAAAGATATGTGATGCAGGTTTAGTAGAACTTCCTAGAGGTAGAGAAGATGGATTTTGCCTAACCTGTTATTTAAGACTTATACCAAATCCTCGATTAGGAGTTTCGGCGTTAGCGATCAAACGGATGAAAAAACTCCCATTTTGGAGCGATCGCCATATCCCTACAGACCATCAACTACAAGTTTGGAACACCTTTTTAGAAATAGAAGAACGTCTTGCCAAAGCACGTCAATTTTGCGTTTCCTTCAGAAGTCATAATGGTGGTGCAGATACCAGACAAGTCACTTTTGAAATTGATGTAGAATCAGCAAGCTTAGATGGATCTTCTGAAAATTATCTTGATGAAAATGATTTTTGGCAACGCGCTAAACAAGCGCGGAATGAAGATCTCAGTTTATTTGATTCGGATATGCCTCCCACCTCTTTAAAAAAGGAATTGCCGAAGGTAGGGGGATGCAGATTGGGGAGTATCACAGAGGTTGACTCGAAAGGATGTAAAATTCGTCTGAGGCTAGATGTTGATTTGGTTGAGCGCATCACACAAGGACGTTATCAACTGCCCCATAAAGGATTTTTGTATTTTGAGGCGGCAGGTGATATCTACCAAATCAATCAAAAGAAAAAAGCTTTGGAAAACTTGCGCTTGGGGCGTACTCAGAATACTTATTTGAGTAAATTCTTATTCGATGCTTCTCAAGCAAGAGTCCCACGAAAAATTATTCAACTACAACCGCAGGATTTGCTGAAACGCGATGCAAATCCCGACCAAATTGCTGCTGTAGCAGCAGTACTTTCAGCCCCTGATATGGTTCTCATTCAAGGGCCACCCGGTACAGGGAAAACGACAGTGATTGCAGAAATTTGCTATCAAGTCGCCCTTCGAGGTGGTAAGACACTCATCGCTTCACAAGCAAATTTAGCCGTAGATAATGCCCTCAGTCGCTTAGTTCACAGTCCCGTTATCCGTGCTCTCCGAAAGGGAAAAGCTGATAAAGTTCAGGAAGAAGGACAGGCTTTTTTAGAAGATAACGTGATTAGTACCTGGCTGCAAAATACTGCTGGTGACTGTGAAAAGAGTTTGTCAAAGCATCAGGAAAATGTATCTGTTTTCCGCAAGTTACTGATACCATCGCAGCAATTTACAGTTTATTTAGAAAGTGAAGAAGAGTTTCAACAGCAACAAAAGCAGCTACAGCAGGATAAAGTCAACTTAGAAGAAAATTGTAGGAATCAAGAAAAAATCTACCAAGAAACAGACGCAAAGAGATGCGAGCTTGAATCTTTGATAGTGGGGTTAGAAAATCTGCTCAATTCTGATAAGAGTGTCAATTGGGAAGCTCCAGAAGTCACAAATTTTTTACCACGTCTTCAAGCATACACAAAAGGCAACGCCTTAGTAGAAGACTTTGTAGTAAACGTGCGTACAGCCATTAGTCAAACCACTGAACTTGGTTTCGTTCGCCCTGGATATGGTGCCTTTGGGCTGGCAGTTTGGTTGCAAGAGACTGTGGCAAATGAAATATCTCAATTGGGGATAGTATTAAATGATGTGAAGGATGCAGCTACAGCCACTTCAGAAGTTGCAGAAATGGTAGAAGTTTTTCGTCAGAATTCTGCATCTTTAAATGAAGCTAAAAAGAATTATCAACACACCCTTGCCAATCAGCAAAGCCTACAATCGCAAATCAAGCATTTAGAAAGTCGCAGAAGCGAACTGGATTTTATCATCAATGCAGTTAAAGAATGGAAGTCTACAGCTAATTCCCGACTCTATAAAATTTTGCAAGATTGTCGGCAAAGTGGTGAACTTTTGAAAGATGATCTGATTGGATTACCAGCAGGATTGTGGATGCTTGCGCGTTCTTTGAGCTTACCGCTTGTACCAAACAACTATAAAGTCAATAAAATTGATCAGATGCCGAATTGGGGGCAACTGAAAAATGCATTGTCTTATGAGGTGGACGGGGGTTTTGTTGATCGAAGAGGTAAACAGTTCAGTTTTAGTGAGTTTTTACACCAGACTTTGAATCAGCCTCTGATGGTGCTGTCAGCAAGCGATCGCACTCAGTGGCGAGAAATTGCCCAACAATTTATCAACTATCCCCACCTCAAGCCACCTCAACGGCGACCTCTGGTTGAAAAAACACAGCAATTTCTCAGTAAAATGGAACAGGTTTATGGTGCGTCCTGGGAAGCGAATAACCTCGACTCGACTCTCAACCGTATTGTCCAAGAATTGCTAGAAGAAATATTGACAAATGCACGTAAATGTGTAATGCCTGTCAATAGCGAAACTAACCAACAGCTTCAGCATTTGCAAGAACAGTTAAACGAGATTCAGAAAAAGGGAACGAATTTCCAACAGCAAATATCTGCTGCACAATATCAGGTAGAAACAGCGCAACAACAAATCGACTTGAAACTCAACCGAGTTATCGAGCTTTTGCAAAAACTTCTCCAACAGCCAAACCTACCGCAACAATTACGCATTGTTACTGAACAATATCTTGCCAAGCAATCATCTATTTGGGAAAATTCTCAACAATTTTTAACGCAAGTAGATGTTTGGCAAAGTTGTGTCAGTCAGCTTACACCTTTAATTTCTTCATTAAAGCCTTTTTCTATACTCCAGATTATTAAAAGCTGTTTGGATGAACAGATCTATACAATAAAACAAGAAAATGAAAATGCTAGAAGCCAACTTCAAGAATATCAGAAAAAGCTAGATGAAATAGATAATATAGTACAACTACGAATACCAGAAAATTTAATCAAGCAGCGGAATTGGTGGCATAAAGCATGGGAAACAATACCCGATAGATTCAAGCCTGATATTCCCTCCACAGAATTATTCAATTTAGAATTTTTACGCACATTTAAGATTCAGTTCGACTCTTGGCAAAAGGAATTCGAGGAAGAACAAACTTACCTCAACCGCTACCAAAACTTTGTGCAAGACTGGATTGAAAAACTCCGCAACCCATCAGCACAAGACCAAAACGAGTTAAAGCAAATCTATATTGATAATGCTAATGTTATTGGCATTACCTGTGTACAAGCAGCAAAAGGTGATTTCTCCAAAGAATTTCCCAGCTTTGATGTTGTGATCGTAGACGAGGTGAGTAAATGCACGCCTCCAGAGTTATTGATTCCAGCTTTGAAAGGGAGAAAATTAGTCTTAGTAGGTGATCATCGACAGTTACCACCCATGCTTCGAGACGAGACTATAGAAGATATTGCTGAACAATTGGGTAGTTCAAAAGATGATTTAAGCTTTATCAAGAACTCTCTGTTCAAAATTCAGTTTGAATCTGCTGATGACAGAATCAAGCGAATGCTCACAATTCAGTATCGAATGCACCCGCAAATTATGGGTGCAATCAATCAATTTTATGAACACAGGCTTAATTGTGGTATTCTTGAGCCTGATACCAAACGCGCTCACAATCTCGCAGGTAAGATTATCCAAGAAAATCAGCATCTCCTTTGGGTGACAACACCTGTTGGACAGGGTTTTGCTGAGGAAAAAGAGGGAACGTCGCGTTGTAATCCGCGAGAAGTTGATGCAATTGAGCGTTTGTGCGAACAAATAGAAGCAGTCTGGCTTTCTCAGGTGAGTAAGGGTGAACCTAAGAAAGAAATAGGAATCATCACTTTCTACGGTGCTCAATTAAGAGCGATTAAGGAAAGAATGGAGTGTGACAAATTTCCTTCTTTAAATATTCGTACTGGTACTGTTGATATATTTCAAGGGATGGAACGTCCTGTGATCATTGTCAGTACAGTTTGTAATAATAGCAGGGGAGATATTGGGTTTGCTAAGGAACCAGAACGGGTGAATGTGGCATTTTCCCGCGCCCAGGAATTGCTTGTTGTTGTCGGGTGTCACGATTTGTTTACACAACAATCTGGCAAAGTGGGAGGTATGTACCAGGAAGTTTCAAAGGTGGTGCGTCGCTATGGAGGATTTGTGGATGTTTCTAGTGTTCTGTGTTAGTTTTTGAACTGCACAGAGATGAGAGAGAAAATTATTTAGCCTCACGCATAGACGCGAAGCGGCTTCCCGTAGGGTAGGCGCAAAGGCGCAAAAAATCGTATAATCCAAATCAGCTCCTCAGAGCTTCTGCTTAACAAATGAGGTAGGGCTATAATTTCAACAGGATAATTATATTTTCCAGATCTCTCAATTATGGAAATCACAAAAATCTCCAATGAAGGACAAGTAATGATTCCCGAACTATTGCGAAAGTCTCATGGCTGGGAAGTGGGACAGGAACTGATAGCAATTGATATGGGTGACGGAATTCTTCTGAAACCAAAAAAACCTTTTTTAGAAACCACATTAGCTGATGTTGCTGGATGCTTAAAATACCAAGGCACACCAAAAACTCTTGAAGAAATGGATGATGCTATTCGCCAGGGTATAGAGGAATCATGGCATGGTGGCAGTTGATACTAATATAATTGTGCGGTTTTTGACTCAAGACGAAAAATTACAATATCAAAAAAGTCTAGAAATTTTTCAAACACAGAATGTTTTTATACCTGATACTGTAATTCTGGAAACTGAATGGGTGCTTAGATTTGCCTATAAATTTGAGCCTGTCGAGATTTGTGAAGCTTTAAGAAAGCTTTTCGGCTTACCAACAGAACTTAACATACATTGATTTTATCGTGCCCACCTACTTAGAAGATTGGTCGAGTTAGCCTTAAAAGAAGGGTACTGTTAGGAGAGAGTACTCTTCGTAGTTTACCGTAGGTATCGTTTGCATTTTATCGTTATTTTTTCACAATCATCCCCAGCCTTATTTAGAAAATTTTCAAAAATGCGTAAGAACACGGTTGTCATTATGAATAAGAATTGTTGACTTAGCAAACAAAATACTGAGAATACGCTTTAGATAACCTACTATTAAACTTGATGTTTAGGAATA
>CAZZVG010000072.1:0-11589 GCA_964657295.1 Iningainema sp.
AGAGAGGAGAAGAGAGAATTTTACAAAAATTAGTTTGGACTTGCTAAGCTTTTACTGTCACCGGATGGCTAACAATGCCTCCATAGAGCAATCCGAAGTTATTCCAAGGAACAGTTTTAGGCTGCGTGTTGCCTAAATTGTCAGTCGCACGAGCTTGGAGAGAATATTCTCCAGGAACTGGATTCCAATCAATGTCCCACCTTACCCATGCAAATGGAAAATTTGGTTCTCTGAGTCGTGCAAGTTGCCAAGTTTTGCCACCATCTAGGCTGACTTCTACACAGACAATTTTTCCTTTCCCAGACCACGAACGTCCGCGTAGGAGGTAATATCCAGCAGAAATCATTGCGGGCCAAGCAAGCTCAAAGGCGCTCTTGACGTTTTGATACGTAATCAACTGACCTTTATATGGAGCAGTCGCCGGATAGTCTGAGCCAATAAGTACCATCTGTTGGGTTAGCCACTGGGTATAGATGGGTGTTTCGGAAACCTCAATCCGCTCTATCCACTTAACATTGGCGTTGCCTCCCCAACCTGGAAATAGAACGCGGCATGGTTGGCCGTGATCGGGAGGTAGTGGTTCCCCATTCATTGCATAGACGATCAGCGAGTTATCAAGGAGTGCTTTGGCAATAGGTACCACAGTACTAAACTTAGATTTTTGCGTCAGAAGCGAATCTACATCTGCTCCCTGTACTAGTACGTCTAAAGCAGTGGATTTCAGCCCAACTCTCTCTAATAACAAACCAAGTGGCACACCAGTCCACTCAGCCACACCAATAGCACCTAATCTCCATCGCGCTCCAGCTCCCTTGAGCGGTTGGTTGTAGACTTCTTCAAAGAAGCGCCGACCATTAGCAGCACATTCAATGGCACAAGTGACAGATATTGATGGCATAGAGATGATGTCATCATAAGTGAATGATGAAGGGGTTGAAACACCCGTTCCCTCAACCCGCAAGCGCCAAGTCGAGGGGTCAAAAGGAGGGGGTGTATTGCGGTTGTGGACATAGAACCAATCGTTTGGCACTATATATCCACGCCCATACAACGCTTCCCAGTTCATTTCCAATGTGCCTTTGCTATGAGAGATATACCCTGGTGGCAAGGGCTTGAGTATATTGCTCTCTTTCGTTTTAAAAGTGTTCGTGAGATTTAACGAGCCGCTTCGGGCAGGTGCAGGTTTCGCTAACCCCCCGACGGCTGTTGCCCCGATCATCGTGGCTAGTATTTGCAGAAAGCGTTTACGTGACACACTGGCATCTATGCTTTTAAGCCATATGAACTCATTGAGACGCGATCGCAAGTAATCATCTCGATCCAATAGGTTTTCATCCTTCACGCTAATACCAGTACCTTTTTGTCATTAAGTATCGAGACACAGCTGACTGCTATTAAGCTGTACTATATTTAAACTACACACGTGCTTATTAATGAATATTCTCATTTAGAAAAACGTTCATTAATAAGTATGTGTGCAAAAAATGTTTCAGGTTGTTTACAACATAGGCTTGGGCATTAAGGAACTTGCCAGTAATAAAATGTCTCGCCTTATAACAACGAATAACAAAGCTGCGCCGACGAATCAACCACACTCGTGGGGACATTTTATTTTTTGGATCTCCCTAAGCTGACAAAACCGCTAAGAAGTCTCTCACTTCACTGTCCAAAAACCACTAATCTCATCCTGTTGATAGTAGGGGAGATATTGGTAAACAGTGTTTTGAGCTATTTCAGAAATCGCCTCAAGGAATCTATCACAGTCTTCAAGCGTATTGTAGATACCAAAGCTTGCACGGATAATACTAGGAATGTTTCGTGTAATTCCCATATCTACTTCCGCCGCAATATTGCTGTCTTGCTCATCCGAAATATTCTTCAGCTTACGTATGTATTCATAAGTACAAAAAGCACCAGCGCGAAGTCCAATCCCATATTCTTGTGCCAATATCTCTGCCACCAAACGTCCATCAAACTCATGAATGTCGAAAGGAATGACGTGGGCGATATTATCTCCGGAAATATGTATTGTAATACCCGAAATACGTTGAAGTCTTTTTAATGTGTATTCAACCAAACAATGTTCATACTGAGCAATTCGTTCACGTCCAAGCGCTTCGATAATCTGAATCGCTTTTGCCACAGCAATTGCACCCATAGCATTAGGTGTTCCAGGATCGTGTGCTCTTTCTGTGTAAAAACGCTTGATTTCCAAATTAGTAGTAATGTAAGGCAAGTTACCACCTCCAACTTGATAGGGGTAGGAACTATCAAAAAACTCCTTTGGTCCTACCAGAACTCCTGTTCCATAAGGGGCGTACATCTTGTGTCCAGAAAACGCAACAAAGTCTAGATGAGAAGGATCATCATCCGCACACATATCTACTTTCTCATGCTGAATTAGCTGACACATATCTGCAAATATCTTGATGCCATACTGGTGTGCCAAGCGTGCGATTTCATAAATTGGAGGTTTGTACCCTGTAATTGTCGAAGCGCCAGTGATAGCTATTAACTTGATTTGTTCGGATTTTGGCTGATTTTGATGTGCCTTGAGAATATTCTCAATCTCAGCAACATCAACACTTCCATCTGACTTAGTTCTGTACTGGACAACTGGATTGTTGATTACCCAAGGAAGTAGATTTGAAGAATGCTCAATATCAGAAACCAAAATTTTACCAGGTTTTTTAGCCCACAGTGTGGCTGCTCCATTAATTGCTTCCGTCGTATTCTTCGCAAAAATTACATAGTTTTGTAAAGAGGCTCCCACAAATCCCCGGATGATGTCCCGGCTGGCATCGTACTCTTTAGTCGAGATCATAGACTTTTGCCCAGAACCTCTATGTACGCTGCCATAAAAGTCAAGCATCTTATCTACGTACTGCTTGACAGCTGCAAATGGAGTAGTGGTGGCTCCATTATCTAAATTGACGTATCTAACATAGTTTCCGTTAAGAGTCTTTACCTGAAAGATCAATGATTCAGTGGTAAATAGAGGTCTAATCTCCAGCTCCCAAAAGTCGTGAAGATTTTCGACTGCTTTTTCGAGAGTTTCTACTTGAAGAAGTTGCATACTTTGTACACCCTGATAAATTGACTAAGGTTTTGGGGCGATGCTGAATCAATCTGTGAATTACTGAAGGACTAGAAAACCCCACCATTTGAGATATGTAAATAGCTATGTAATAGAGTGTCATAGCATTTCCTCGAACTCAGAATAACATAGAGTCTTGTCATATAAGCTGTGAATATCATCGTACTGTGAGTGTGGGAGTTGTCCTGGATTGCTCATAAGCAATCAAAAATCAATTTTCATGACCTGATGGGAGAGCTTTTTTTGATACATCAGCAGATAAAATTTAAGTATTCAAATAAGTATAGTATAAAAACGCAAATAACAATACCGAAGAATTACTGACTTTATCTGATAACTGAATTGAATTGTTTCGGTATACAAACGGATGATTTTGGGATCACGCTTTGTAACTGCTGGAAATCTTGTTGTATATACATTTACACAATTTTTGATCCCTCTTTTTTCTCAAGTTGTCAGAAATCCAGGTTGTGTAGTTGATTAAAATTGGAGTCGAGCAAAATTTTATATAGTTGTGTTAAGAAAATGGCGCGTACAGGCTACACCCTACCAGTTTTTGCTGTGGCTGCGGCAAAAGCCGCTTTGGTTCATCTGCAAAACTTCCCAGTTCTATCATCAGTGAAGCTGGACTTACTGCCCGAAAGTGCAGAGATTTCTATCGAGCAAGTCGCTTATGTAGACTCTGCAACTGCTTTAGCAATGACTAAGAGCGATCCAGGAGATAATCTAGATCTGACGCGGGATACCCCTGTTTGGGCATGGGTGAAACTATCACAACGCCAAGACCAAGCTTTAATCTTAGAAGCAGGTGAAGGAGTAGGAAAAACCGCGACAGGAGAAGCAGCTATTTATAAATATGCCCAGCGACTCTTTGAGGCAAATCTATTACCCTTGATCCCTACCGATAAAACTGCCACAGTGCGGATTATCCTTCCTCATGGTCGTCAGCTTGCCCAACGCACTTCAAATGAAGCTTTTGGCATTTTAGAGGGTTTGGGATTGTTGGGAACGAGTGGCATTTCTCAACCAATGAGTGCTGCTGATCACCTAGAAGAATTTCGTGCTATTTTGCAGGATAAGGCGCAACGCCATCCTCACTTAGTATTTTGTATTGGCAGCAATGGTCAGCAAGTTGCAGAAAGTTTATACATCCCCGAAGAAGTGATTGTCACAACAGGAAACTGGTTGGGTGCATTGCTGGTAGAAGCAGGATTGTATAAAGTGCAATCAGTGCTGTTGCTGGGATACCAGGGAAAACTGATTAAGTTAGCCGGAGGGATTTTTAACACATCCAGTCACCTAGCCGATGCCAAATTAGAAATTATTGCTGGTGCTGTTGCACGGGTAGGAGGCGATCTACAAGCAGTTCATGCCGTGTTGCGAGCTACGACTGCTGATGCAGCTCACAAAACATTGATAGAACTGGGATTGGCAGATGCGGTGTTTGGTAATTTGACCCAGAAGATTAGCCAGAAAGCAGAGAGTTACGTCAAAAAATATGCTGATGTCTCTCTCAATATAGGGGTAATTCTCTTTGATCGCAAAGGTCAAATCATCACTCAGGATACCAAAGCTACAGAACTGATCAGTAGGTTGGCAATGAAAAACAAAACCATGTAACGAAAGGTAAAATTCATCGGTTTCAGCGTCTGCGATCGCGTGTTGTCAAAATTGATAAAGTCGAGATGAATAGGAGGAGGGGAGATTTCTTGATGAAAAAGCTACAGGGGTTTGAACAGTTAATTGCCATCCGCGAATTGATCAAGTGGTTATGCATTTCCTTTGTAGTTGGCATTGTGGCAGGAACAGCTTCGTCTGCACTTCTAACATCCCTAGAATGGGCAACAAAGGAGCGGGAAACTCATTTATTCCTTCTGGCGTTGCTGCCGCTTGGTGGACTTTTAAGCGGTTGGATTTATCATCGCTTTGGAAGATCTATTGAAGGTGGAAATAATCTGATACTTGAGGAAATCCATACCCCTAAAGATATTATTCCACTTCGGATGGCGGTTCTGGTTCTATTGGGGACAGTCTTGACGCATTTATTTGGTGGCTCAGCCGGTCGCGAAGGCACAGCAATTCAAATGGGTGCCTCACTGGCAGATCAATTGACTAAACTATTGCGTTTCGGCAATGGAGATCGGCGAATTCTCTTAATGGCAGGGATGAGTGGAGGATTTGGTTCAGTTTTTGGCATTCCTATGTCTGGAACTTTATTTGGTCTAGAAGTGTTAGCGATCGGCTTCTTCAGCTACGATGCTATTTTTCCCTGTTTAATTGCATCTGTTGTGGGAAATCGGGTAACGTTGCTATGGGGAGTGCGTCATCCTCTCTACCACGTTCCTTTTGTACCTGACATCACGATCGCAGGACTACTCGATGCCATTATTGCTGGTGCCATCTGTGGAATTGTGGCAATGTTCTTTGCTCAATTGACTCACCAAATCCGTCACCGCTTTAGAGCTTATATCTCCTATGCTCCCATTCGTCCGGCGATCGGTGGTGCCCTAATCGCATTGATAGTTTGGGTAAGCGGAACAACCAAATATATTGGACTCGGGGTTCCAACTATTGTCGATTCTTTCTTAACGCCACAACATCCTTGGGATTTTGCTGCCAAAGTAGGTTTAACCGCGCTGACTTTGGGTGCTGGTTTTAAGGGTGGGGAAGTGACACCGCTATTTTTTATTGGTGCCACCTTAGGCAACACAATGTCATTATTTCTGGGACTACCTATGCCGTTATTGGCAGGAATGGGATTGGCGGCGGTTTTTGCCGGAGCAGCGAATACACCTTTAGCTTCGACGTTAATGGCTTTTGAACTTTTTGGTCATCAAGCCGGGGTATATGCTGGCATCGCCTGTGTAGTCAGCTACATTTTTTCTGGCCACACTGGAATTTATAGCTCGCAGCTCATTGGGCTTTCTAAGTACTTTTCTAGGCCTTTGCAAGAAGGACTGACTTTGGCTAGCCATGCAAAGACAAAATCTCGACTCCTCCTCGACTTAGATAATGACCTCCATTTGCGGGGATTTCTACAAGCAGAAGAAGAAACTCTGATGACGAATTTGACGGCTTTACGCTTTTACTTTGACGATGGTGCTCGCGTCGAAAGAAAAGGAGTATGGCAAAAGTTAACTTCCCCAGATCTATTTACTGATATAGCTGACTCTGCTAGAGCCTTTGGAATTCAGCAAGTCGTGTTACATAGAGTTTCTGGTGGTTTTTTGAAGGGCGATCCTCTAACCTATGATCGTGGCGAAATACCTCACCACAAACGGGAGCAATGCCTGGAGTTAATTGACATAGAGGAGAAGCTCCGACTTTTTCTAGATCGCCATCGTGCTGAACTCAAAGACGTTAGGGTTGTTTTATTACGTTGTGAAGAAGTGTTGCTGTAATCGCTTGTAGTGCTAGTATCGCGATCGCGGAATTTAAAAAGCCTGAGTTGCAAGCGTCCAGAGCGCTTCTGAGTGAGTGTCTACGCACTGCCACCACAAATTGCTGTTCCGGCTGAAATTAAGGCAGAAGCTTTGATTGTAATCTTCAACCACTGGGCCCAGAGGATGTCCCAGAACATGGAGAATGCCATGTTGAGTGCCAGAAGAATTCCACCAATCGGATGCTCATAGTGCGTTATTTTTAGTAAACGCTTATGATTGAATCCAAATTCAATAAGATTCAAACCATGAAAGTGTGCAGACGTATTCGCGGATCTAGTACTACTGAGAAGCGGCTTGTCGTAGACATCGTAGTTTAATACTTACATAATCACCAATGAAATATACAATTCCCATCCAACACAGTAAACAAGACAGCAAAAATTCATGAGACTGACAAGACGGAAAAGTATTCTTACGCTTATCGGCACTGTCTTGATAATCGTAGGTTTTAGAAGCCATCGCCCACTCACCCGGAAGAAGTTTTCCAACCCTCCTCAGAAGAACGAACTTTCACAAGCCTTAGATGTGTTATCAGTACCTGAAATTGACAAAGAGCGAATGTATCATAATTTTCTCAAAGCTGCGAATGGCGGCTTTCAAGACAATCCAGTACTTTTGTATCAAGGAATCCAAACATCACCTTATAAAGAACAAATTAATGATTATCCTTCTCGTTTAAAGGAGAAATATGATGGAGAAAATTTAGTGAATGACACTGATGATGATAGATTCAATTCTTATCCCGTTGTTGGGCAAATTCCTAAAATTGAAGATGATAGTCTAAAGTTCCTTCACGAAGATATTAAAGAAGCTTGTGTATGTATTGGCAGATTTTCATCTGGAGAATTTAAGACGCAATGGCTAGGAAGAAATGCACTGAGTAATCAAGAATTTTGGAGTGCAACTAAATTTATTCCTGTCCTCAATCTTATTTGTTCACTCAATACAAGTATCCCTGATATTGATGTTGATTCCTGTAGAATTAGTGGTGTAGATCAACAAGGAAATCAAAGAAGTTTTCCTTTATATAATTTAGTCAGAGATATTGTGAGTTATGAAGAAAAGATAGCAACTTCAAATTCTTTAGCAGACATGTTTAAGAGATTTTCTTCTCAATTGGAATTAGAAAATTGGCTGCGAAGTATCACTGGCAACAAACACTTGATTTTCCGGGGTGACTATGGCGAAGATCCTTTTATCAATCAACCAAAAGTTATTCAACAAATCACCGAAAAAGTGATTGCGATCGCAGATTCTGAACCGATTCATCGTGATTGGACAGATAACACTATGTCTGCTTATGATTTGACTAGAGTGATCTCAATGCTAGGTTGGCACAATTATATTCCACGAGAGTCACGGCTACCGGGTATCAAGCGGAAAAACCTTAAAAGTATTATCAGAGCGATGGGAACAGATCCAGCACGTTTCACAGATCTAGCCATCAAAGAGTTAGGTTTACAAAATACCCTCGATTCTGTAGTCATTCTCTCAAAAATTGGCAATGGGGTAACAATTCTGAGAAAGAGAACTGAGGCTGTTTATGTCGCTTTGGTACAGTTTGTTGTTCGTTCCCCAGAGAAATTGGGACAGGCTAAATTGGTGACGTTAAGTATGGCCTTAAAAGGAGCGAGAGCAAAAGAGCCAAGGGATCTAAACCGCGAAGTTGTAGAACTTGATGCTCGAATGGCAACGGAAGTAACTCAGATTTTACAAAAAGCAGTGATGTCAGAATTAGTTTGAACTATATAGAGAAGAACGGCAGCATTTTAGATGAATTAGAAACGGTTTTAAACGTTGCTGTCAATATGAAATGGAAAGAGAAACATCCTGTGTTTTTTGGGAAAATTTATTCTGGGAAAGTTCCTATAGCAATCCTATTAGCTGCGTAGCAGCTTAGAATTCTTCCGCTTCTTCCTCTTCCTCTTTATCTAGCCCATAAATCTCTGTCTCCATAATATCTTCCAGTTCTTCTGACACCCCATCGGCATGAAGTTCATCAGACTCATACGATTTGAATCGACCTGTGCGTTTAATCCAGTCGTAAAGAGATTCACTTTCTCTGATAAAAAGAATCTGTGCTCGCCTGCTCCGGGGTTCTTCACGGAGCGCAGAGTGATTGTAGTGCTTAAGCATTTTTGTTCACCTTATGCACATAATACGTGCGATAATTCATTGCTTGTGTGGTAGATTTAGATGCTTTTGCCCTGGGGTATAACCCTCTTCAACCGTCTCAACAACGCCTCGTGGCAGCATTTTCAGTCACTGGTATTCTTCTCGCATATATTTACGAAGAGCAGTGCTGGCTAGATATCTTTGACTAAAGCTAAATACCTAGCTGTTTTTACGCCTACCTAACAGCAAATGCAATTAGCGCGATCGCCGCAACAAACATGATACATCTTATTCCTAAGAATAAATAACGTTGCTGCTGTTTTGCTGAGAGATAATCTACCAAGGATCGGGCAGAATTGCGTAGTTAGTGACGATTCCCTTATCATCTATATCAAGCAATTGACTGATATTCTGACGGATATTCGCTTGTACCTTAGTCGGGATGAGTTCACTACCACCAGTAAGATGATGCGCTACTACCTTCTTTTCTAAGGTGATGGTATGTGAGCCTGTATTTTCTTGTTGTTTTTTCATATCTAAAATATAACATTTTTTTGAGAAAAATTGATAGCAGCAAAGTTTTTTTGATATTATGAAAGTTTTTATCTGTATAAACAACGTTAAAGAATCCGCACAAACGGTTCATGGAGTTGTATTTCTAGACTTTTGCCTAGTACTGGACCGTATTGGTTGATAGTCAAGATAGCTACGCTTTCGCACTGCGTACCAAAATCACAGTACAATCACTCTTACGAGAAATATTTTCGGGAATGTTTCCTTTAATTGTTTGTTGTAGAAGCCCTTCACGACTGGCTCCCAAAACAATGACATCACTGTTGTCTTTGTTGGCACACTGAATGACTCCTTCACAAACAGAACTAGCGTAGATAGGAGTCACTGTTACATCACCACTGGCTTTACGCCTGAGAAAGCGGACAGCTTTTTCCAGCACCGTGGTGTCAGGAGTAGATTCAGTTGGCTGAAAAACTTGACAGAGATTAATTTTAGGCGACAAACTTAGGGAAGCAAGCGCTGGTAGAAGTTGAATTGCTTGCCTGGAGTTAGGTCCCCCTGCAATTGGTACCAACCAACGGTCAAAGGTTCTTTTTCCATTCAATTTAGCCAAGACAACATCACATCCTGCCTGTCGAATCACAGCGTCTACAACTTGACTGAATACGCGACCAGGGGTGAGTGTGCTGCCTTTCCAGCCCATGAAAACTAAGTCAATATGTCGCTCTTTGACTGTCTCTAAAATTGCGGCTGCGGTATCATGTGCTACTCTTATCTGAGTATGGACGGGAATCTGCAAACTTTCTCCTAACTGCACTGCCTGACGCAACAGTTGATCGCTAACGGTGGTTTGCACTGGTGTTTCCGCAGGAGTACAACTGCGAGGCACGATAATCACCTGCAAACATTCTAGTTCGTAGTTGCGCTGTTTGGCGATCGCCCCCGCAATTTCCAGTAAAGTCTTAGCTGTCTGTGGATGCGATAACGGTAAAAGCAACCGTCCTTTGCCTGTCGCAGGGGCGCGAGTTTGGCAAACGACATATGAAGGTTCTGGTTTCGGTCCAGTTTGTTTGGTATCACCACTCAAGCGCTCGGCTTCCACCCGAATAATATCACTGCGTGTAATAATTCCTACCAACCTTCTTCCTTCTGTCACCGGCAAACAACTCAAGTCATAGTGATTGAGCAAATGTAACACATCAGCTAAGGTTGCTGTTGGCTTCGCCGTGACTGGTGCAGGAGTCATGATTTGAGCGATGGGTGTGTCTCCACCTAACTGTCGTGATGCCGTGTCAGCCATATCTTTTTGAGTGATGATGCCAACGACTTTACCCTCTTCGACAACTGGAAAGTTGCGATGCTGAGAGAGGGAAAACGCCTGCACCGCTTCATCCCAAGTCATCAAACTGGAGAGAGTTTCCACTCGTCGCTGCATGACATCGGCTGCACTTATATTTGCTAAAAGTCCTTCTGTGGTTGCATTTTTTTCCAAATGAATGCCATTCCACTCCAAAAGGAGATCATAAAGCGATCCTGGCATCACCTTTTCTGCGACTAAGTAGGCAACCACCGAACCGATCATTAGAGGTAACACCAAGTTAAAATTTGTCGTCATTTCAAAGACAATGACGATGCTAGTAATTGGCACTCTGGCAACGGCACTTAAAAAAGTCCCCATTCCCGCCAACGCATAAGTTGTGGGAGCCGTGACTCCTAGTATATTATGCTCTGCCAGGCCAAACAAATAACCGAGAGCAGATCCTAAAAGCAAAGGAGGAACTAACAATCCTCCTGGCGCTCCCGAACCATATGCGATTAATGTGAGGAGAAACTGAGCAACAAAAGCGATAATTGCGACTTGAGGACTGACTTCGCCAGCAGTCAGTATTTCTCTGAGTCCAGCACTATCACGGAAATTTTCTGGTAAAAAAGCGACTACCAACCCGCAAATTAACCCAGCTAAGCCGGTCTTTAAAGGTAATCCAACGCGCAACAATCGGCGGTTCAAGTTCAGAAAAGTGATAATTCCTTTATTAAATAAAGCCCCCAGCAACCCCGCCACGACTCCTAACAACAAATAGAAAGGAATTTCCTGGAGCGAAAAGTTGGTTTTCAACGCAGTCAACTCTAGGATTAAGCTATGTCCTCCCAGCCATCGAGAAACAACCGCACCAATGAAAGAAGCGAGTATTGCTGTCCCCATTGTCAAGCCGGAGACATCCTGAAGGAGTTCTTCAACAACAAAGAGGACTCCTGTAATCGGAGCATTAAACGCAGCCGCTAAACCAGCACCAGCACCAGCTGCAATCATTTGCCGGCGGTAATCTGGGGAAGTAGGAAATACACGACTCAGTTCATTGGCTAATGCTGCTCCTACCTGTAGTGTTGGACCTTCCCGTCCTAAGGGTAAACCGGAACCTA
>CAZZVG010000073.1:0-11556 GCA_964657295.1 Iningainema sp.
TGATGCAAACTCCTCGACATTACAAAGATGAAAATACCTTTACAGATTGGTCAGGCAAAAAGATTGCTACTTGCCCTCTGACTCAAAAAGCTACTAAGTGATGTCGTTGTCTTGCTAGTACCACGGCGCGGAATTAAAAATTCAAAAAACTTAAATCCTCGGCTTTTCGAGGATGATGAATAATTGCTTGATTTCCGCCGCGTTGTAAAAGTCGTAAAGAAAAGCAAAGTAGCGGCATTAGCAGATCAACTTAAAATGTTCCTAAATCCTGTTGACGATGTTCATGTCTTAGCTTTACATTTCACAGAATAACAGGCTTTCACATTTGCATGATTTCTACTCAGCGGATCGTTCATTGCACAAATCCAGACTGCACTGAGCCCATCAATCCTGTGGGCGATGACTTATGTGCAAGTTGCCAAACTCCTTTAACTCACCGCTATCTCTGGGCAAAGAGCGAGACAAGCACCACCAGACGATTTGGAGACAAGGTAGCAGATAGGTATGAAGTCATAACACCCCAAATATGGCTTGATACTCAACCGGGACTATTGCCATTTGTCCCAGAAGAATTGTCAACAGAAATTTTAAATTACCTGCGGTTGTATCCACAACGGCTGCACCTACCTCAAGTCTATGGATTGGCGAATGATGTCCTTTTACTGGAAAATGTGCCAATAGATCACACTGGAAATCTCTACCCAACAATGATAGACGCATGGAAGCAAGCAACGGCAGTACGGCAAATTTACTGGCTGTGGCAAATTCTCCACCTGTGGACTCCTTTATCAGAATGGGGAGTGGCAAGCAGTTTACTTGTGCCAAACAATTTGCGGGTACAAGGGTGGTGCGTGCGTCTCATAGAACTTGAACAGACGCGCCATGAGGCATCTCTACAAGAGTTGGGAGAGAGTTGGCAGCCAATGGTTGTTGAGGCAAAAACACCAATAACACAGGGGTTAGAGAAAATCGTCCAGCAAATGTGTAGTGGAGAAGCCTTAAAGGCAGTTGCCACTCAACTCAACGAGTTATTACTATCAACGGCTGCGGAATTACCATTAATCCTAAATGTAGCAGGAGCAACAGATTCCGGTCCACAAGGAAGGCAAAATGAAGACAATTGCTACCCCACGGAAACTGAAAACCAGGATGATCCCTTATTGCCACGAGTGTCGATTGTTTGTGATGGGATTGGGGGACACGAAGGTGGCGAGGTGGCAAGTCAATTGGCAGTGCAGTCTTTGAAGTTGCAGATCCGTGCTTTATTTTCAGAGGTGGCACAACAGCCCGAACTTGTACCGATGGATTTGTTGCGACAACAACTCGAGGCAAGTGTACGGGTTGTGAATAACGTCATTTACACCTCTAATAACGAGCAAGCTCGCGTTGGCACTCAGCGCATGGGGACAACCCTCGTGATGGCAGTACAAGTCCCGCAAAGCTTCCAGACGACTTCCGGATGGCGATCCGAAAACGCTCACGAACTTTACTTAGTGAACATTGGCGATAGCCGTGCTTACTGGATGACACGCAACGATTGCCAACTTCTCACAGTCGATGATGATGTGGCGGCACGGGAAGTTCGCTCAGGTCGCACTTTGTATCGAAAAGCACTACAGCGCTCAGATGCTACCGCCCTCACCCAAGCATTGGGAATTAGAGATGGCGAACTTTTGCGTCTTTCGATTCAGCGCTTTATTGTAGAAGAAGATGGAGTATTGCTGCTGTGTTCCGATGGCTTGAGTGACAATAACCGGGTAGAACAATCCTGGCGGAATTACGGTATCCCAGTGTTAACAGGAGAACTCTCTCTCAAAGAAGCGCTTCACCATTGGATTAACTTGGCAAACCAGAAAAATGGTCATGATAACACATCGGTCGTTCTCACCCATTGCCGTGTCTCTTCAAACTCCTTAGTGCCGACGATTCGCGCACAGCCATTGGTAGTCACAGAAGTACAAGAAGTAGCAAAAGAAGAACATACTGAGTTCGCAGAAAGTTCTCAAGCGCTACTGGAGTTAGATATGACAGAACCAACGACACCCAACACCGCCCAAACCTCTATCAAAAATCAGATTTGGCGAAAACAGTGGGTAAAGCTTGGGGGATTATTAGTTTTAATGGTAGTAGGTGTGAGTCTAGGAATATTTGCTAGGGAAGAACTGAACAATTCTCTCGCATTCCAAAAAATGTGTCGGCAACTACCTCAGGGAATACACCAGATCTGTTCTCCTCAAAAATAGAACTTAAAAAAATCTGTTGGCAACTATCTTAGGGAATACAGCAACTTTGTTCTCCAAAGGTTGTAGTTGGCACTCTTGAGAGTGGAACAACAGAAACAGTGGGGAGCTCCTTATGCCCCTTCTCCCTGCTCCTAAGCCCTTATGCTACGTGCTTGATCGTTAAACGCTCCTCTTTAGCTTCTATATCTCCCTAAATGCTAGTTTCTTAACGACATTTCGGATATAAACTAACGAAAAAGAGATCGAGAATAAAGTAGGGGTATGTTTTTGTGCGCCTGTTGACAACAGTGGCAGCTTTACGCTGCTATTTAGCTAAACATTGCTGGGAAAGCCAATATGTGGAGCAACTGCCGTTGCAATTTGAGGTGACAGCCCGCTCACCGACGGCGGTTGGTTTAGTTCCCACGATGGGGGGTTTACATCAAGGTCATTTAAGTTTAATTCAACGGGCGCGGCAAGAAAATGCCACCGTGGTTGTCAGTATTTTTGTCAATCCGCTACAGTTTGGTCCCAATGAGGATTTTCAACGTTATCCCCGCACTTTAGAGCAAGACCAACAACTTTGTGAACAAGCTGGAGTTGATGTAATTTTTATGCCCACTCCGGAAGAAGTGGGACTTGCCTTGAATAATATACAAGAATCAAAAATTACACAAGTAATTCCACCATCTGCTATGATATCTGGCTTGTGTGGTCATTCTCGGCTAGGTCATTTTCAAGGTGTGGCTACAATTGTGACCAAGCTTTTTAACTTGGTCCAACCTAACAGAGCCTATTTCGGTCAAAAAGACGGACAGCAACTGGCAGTTATTAAACGGCTGGTGGCTGATTTGAGTTTGCCCATAGAGATTGTTGCTTGTCCAACGGTGCGGGAAGCATCAGGCATTGCCTTGAGTTCCCGAAACCAATATTTGACCGAAACACAAAAGCTGCAGGCAACTGTGTTGTATCGCTCCTTACGTCAAGCTGAAAAAGCATTTCGTGAAGGCGTTCGCAATACCAGCCAACTGATAGCAGTCGTACAGCATGAATTGGCAAAAGTCAGTACTGTTTGTGTGGAATATATTGAATTGATTGAACCGACTACCTTAATGCTTTTAGAAACAGTTCAGGAGGAAGGAATGCTCGCGATCGCCGCTCGTCTTGGTTCTACACGCTTAATTGATAATACCATTTTGCGCGATCGCCAACCCATCATCGCCATCGATGGACCAGCAGGCGCAGGTAAATCTACTGTCGCCCGTCAATTGGCGGCCGATCTCAATCTAGTGTATTTAGATACAGGAGCAATGTACCGTGCTCTCACCTGGCTGATCTTGCAAAAGGGAATTCCCCTTGATGATGAGTGCGCGATCGCGGAATTAGCTAATGAGTCTGTGATTGAACTGACTCCCAACCGCAGTTTACAATCTCCAGTACAGGTCTGGATTAACGGTAATGATGTTACCAAGGTAATTCGCTCTATTGAGGTGACTTCTTCAGTATCTGCTCTCGCCGCACAAAGCTTTGTGCGTCAAGCACTCGTCAAACAACAGCAAAGCTGGGGCAAAAAAGGTGGCTTAGTTGCTGAAGGACGGGACATCGGTACTCACGTTTTTCCCGATGCAGAAGTGAAAATTTTCTTAACCGCTTCTGTGAGTGAACGCGCACATCGCCGCCTTCAAGACTTTAAAAAACAAGGTCAAATCGAAGTGAGTTTAGAACAACTAGAACGCGATATCGCCGAACGTGACTGGAAAGATAGCACTCGTAAGGTTTCCCCTTTACAAAAAGCCAGGGATGCAATTGAACTGAAAACTGATGGTCTTGATGTGTCGGAAGTGACCGCACAAATCATTGACTATTATCGCCAACGGTTATCTCAGTTGTGAATTCCTACTTTCAACAAAAGTGTCAGATTCCCGATTTTCTTCTTGTTGTTTCTCCTCAGTAGCACCAGACACACCAGGGATGCACTTCTTAGGTGCGCGACTGCCGCTGGGGAAACCATCAGAACGCACTGCGATCGTCTTTGCGGTTGATTAAATAGGTAATCTCAGAAAGCGGGAATTCCTGCATGAGTACGGGCGGTTCGGGAGTCAGCCTCAGAGCCGGAGCGCCTGCCACTCTATTAGCATCGATTAGTTCTCAGGTTAGGTCGGTTCTCTCTTGAACTGGTACAATTCATCGAGTGCTGATTTCTGATAGAGTAAAATCTGATAATTTTCCATGAGACAACCCCCCACATATTCCCCAGATCGGCTAAACTTGATCTGCAAAATACTCTTGCCTTACCTAAGATGATGAAAACATCTGCAAAATTCGACTTTGAGGACGAGAAGTTTAACGCACCGCCTTCTCAAACAATCCCTTGGTGTCAGATGATTAATCCTCGGTATGGGAAAGATGGCATCCAACCTCATGGTTTGGCGATTAAGCTAGATAATGCCCAAGCTGTTGGCTTTAGGTTGGATGACAATTGGCATCAGGAGGAGCATGAATTTAGTTCCGGGGTGGAAACGGTGTTTATGACAACCACTCCACGCTTAGTTATTGTGCGTCGGGGACCATTATCAATCAAAGACCGGGAAACTGGAGCAAAACTCGGTACACTCAAAGAAAATTATGATGCTTTTTTAGCAGATAAACTTAAATTTAAGACTTTCACTCGTTATCTCATTTATTTAGTCGATGAAAATAAAAAGTTTTTACATGAATCACCACTGCAATTAACCCTAAGTGGTGCAGCAGGAGCAAGTTTCAGTAAAACTTACTGCGAATACCAACAAGGTAGGGCATCAAGCGGGTTTGTTGCTGAACTAGAAAAGGCTTATGCCACATATCGTAAGCAACCTCTGACATCAAAAGGTCCTCTGTTCCATGCCCACGGAATTTTTTGCCCGATCATTGAGTGTGAAGAAAGAGGAATAGAACCAAATACGGTTCTGGTCGCTTCTACTGTAGATTATAAACATCCGACACTTTCCACGTTGACAGAATATTTAATTGCTTCCGACTCTGAAGAGTCAGCTATAATTTCTAAATCTTTTGAAGAACACAAAGAATTTGGTAAAGAAACTATCAAAATAGAAACACCGAAGATGGAGATGACAGGGGTTTCTAGTTCCTACGTGTACGCTGATGAAGATGATTTTGCTTATCCACCGTATTAAGAGTTATGTGGATTTGCTGGAAACAACTGAAGGGTTGAGACTGTCATGAGTAGGGGTGGGAATGACCAAGATTGTTCGTTTTGACTGACAACTTATTACCATCTCAAAGATCCTTCAGCCGTTTGATGTTACACTTTATTGCCTCTTTACTTCTGGCTCAAGTAATGCCAGAAACAACTCCCGTTGTACCAGAAGAAATCTTCATTCCCCAACAGACGCGACCTTTACCCGGTCATCTAGATCGAGTGCCTGTCTTTAACAGCAACAACCCAGAGGTTGTACAAACTGAAGGGATTTTACTCTCGACATTCCCGAAGCAAGGCAAAGAAAACCCGACAGCTCACCTTAATTTTCCGTTTCGGGGACGATTCGATCTATTTTCTCATCATATCGCTAGGGCAATCGAGACTCCAAACGATCTGCGGACTCTTTACCAAGGCGTCATTGTCTACAATCCAGGCGATCGCCCGGTGACTGTCAGTGTGTTGCACGCAGCAAGTTATCTGAGTCAGCCCGATGCGCCTTTCGTCGATCTTCCGCCCATGCAGGACAATTTTTTGGGCAATATTTATGCTGGCCCAGGCGATCGCGCCACCAACGATCTGTTGCGTTTGCAGCGACAGTCAGACATACCCACAGAATTGGTGATTCCACCCAAACAGAGCCGTATGCTGATGAATCATCCCATTCCTGTGCGTCTTTTAGACCCACCACTCAATGGGCGATCGACAGAACTACATCTATTTAGTGATGGACAAGTCTATATGGCAGATCTCGCCATGTTTGCCAAACTGAATTTAGATGGTAGCGAACGGGCACCAACTCAGGAGGAATGGCAGATCCTCCTACAAAATGGGAATTTAGCAGGACCTCGTGAAGTCGCTCCCAGTGATCCAAGTAACCCTAAAGGCGCGGAAATTTACGGTCGGGTTGCCGGAGTCGCTTTGGGGTCTGAGTGGCGATCGCCACTCACAGATCTTCGTAGTTCCTACCTGACAATTCCCCAACCAGGACAAGCGTTCTCCTATGGTCTGAGCACCCTCTTGGCTGGCAAAATGGGTACCGGACAAAACCAAAGTGCAAAGCTGTTGGTGCGCTATCCTGGCACTGCTTACGAAGCACATGGCAACTACGGCATTGAATACAACCTAACTCTACCGCTGATTAACAAAACAAGTTTGCCCCAAACCGTCAATGTGCTATTTCAAACACCTATCAAAGAAGATATTTTAAGTAAACCAGGTCTGCGCTTCTTAAAACCGCCATCCTCATCCGTCTTCTTTCGAGGGACAGTTCGTATTCGATACAACAACTATCTAGGTTTACCCATCACCAAATACTGGCATTTAGTTCAGCGACAAGGGGAAATGGGAGAACCTTTAGCCCAAATAAAAATCCTTCCTGGGAAGACACAGCTAGTAGAAGTTAATTTTCTTTACCCGGCTGACGCAACTCCACCCCAAGTGCTTACCGTTCAAACTTTAGCTCAGTAGATGAGTCCGGTGTGCGAGGAGCGATCGTCGCATCAGCTTAGTTATGAGGACAAGTTAATAGAACCAGTCCTTTCAAGCTTTAAGTTGTTTGTAAATGATTATTCCATCGGGATTTATTGATTTTTTATTCAATTCCAGGTGATGGCTGAAATGCCGCAAAAATCGTGATAGTACATATGCTCACTTTGAAAGGGTTGGTTCTAGTTAAATGGTAAGCCATCCTGAAAAACTAGTAATTCTCCAGGTTGGATTTGCGTCCAAACTTCATTGTCAGTTAGGGGAGTCGTGGCAATGACAGCGACGCGATCGCTCTTAGTCGTCAACTCGCGGAAATCTACGGTCATATCTTGGTCAATTAAGTGAGCAGCCGCAAACGGCGCTTGGCGCACAATGTAACACAACTTAGTTGAGCAGTGGGCAAAAAAGTGTTCTCCATCCGATAGCAAGTAATTAAAGATACCTTTAGTTGCTAAAATCTTGGTTGTATCCTTAAGTACTGAGTACAATGCTTTTAACGAAGGTTTACGATCAGGAAAATACTGTCGCAATCTTTCTAAGAGAAAACAGAAGGCTTTTTCACTATCGGTATTGCCCACAGCTTGATAAAATTTTTGGCTTTGAGGAGAAAAATCTCGCAAATCTCCGTTGTGAGCAAACACCCAATACCGTCCCCACAATTCTCGTTGAAAGGGATGGCAGTTTAAGAGCGCAACTTCACCTTGTGTCGCTTTGCGGATATGGGCAATCACATGAGTGGAGTGAATCGGATAGTCTCGGACAACATCGGCTATAGGAGAAGCGATTGAAGGTTTGGCATCTAAAAAAATCCGACACCCCTTTCCTTCAAAGAACGCAATACCCCAACCATCTTTATGATCGTCTGTTTTTCCTCCCCGCGTTGCAAACCCCTCAAACGAAAAGCAAATATCTGTTGGCACATTGCAGTTCATTCCTAATAGTTGACACATGGATCTTCTCTGAACTATGGACAAATAGCTGTGCCATCAACATACTTCAGAATAACTCAACGTGTCTGATGCGATCGCTGCGATTGGAGATTATAGACGCCAACGTACACGCTAGGTATATCTTCTCAATTTCCCCTAGAGAAAGACTCTATTGCGGAGTGACGACAAGAGTCCAGACGATGCCGTAGGCTACGATCCTCAATTCAGTTGAGGTGACTGATGTTTCTTTCTCTCACCTTTCCATAGTTCGAGTACGAGTAGTCGCAGAAAAATTACTGATCTGCTTCTTATGAGTATTATAAAACTTTACTCAACATATACATTAAAAATTTGTGTCTAAATCATTTTTTTTAGTGTCTTGGAATTATCGTGATATTAGTTCTCTACGCTAAACCTTTAAAAATTATGTTGAGCTTACTTTGGGGCATTGTAGTTTTACTGTTCGCTTTCTGGGCATTAGGGCTGGTATTTCACATTGCAGGAAGTTTAATTCATGTCGTGTTGCTTTTAGCGATTGGTCTGGCTGTATATAATTTTTTCAAAGGGCGTGACGTTTAACCTGACTCTAAATTCATCGCGTTATGTTCGCTCGTTGCGATCAGAGCCAAGATAGCGCAACTACAAGCCTTTTTTTTAGCTCCGAAATTATGAAATGCAGTACTTAGTCATCATGGCAATATGGCAACTACTCTGATTAAGTGAAGAGTATAGTTTGAATCAATTCGTCAAACACTTCCGACGATCAGCACAACAGCATACAACTCTTCAAACCGGGTTTTTATCGGGGTGTACTACCACAAACACATTGAAGAGTGAGTTGATTGTAGCATCTGATTGGAAACACCTATTTGCAACAACTGTCAACCCCTGGTAATCCGCCTGGGGTTTTGCTTTGGGTGGCATGAGCCAAAACCGTAAATCTTTTTGATACAGCCGATTTCAACTCAATCTGGGTGATGGGACTCAAACCCACGACTATAGCGGTTCTCAGTCGAATTCGGAACAGAGGGGTGGAGTAGTAACACTACCCTCGACTCTACCTCCCCCAATGATTATTATTTAACGGGAAAAGTCAGATCGAAAAACTTGCCCAGTCTGAGTACAATTTGATTAGACATAGGCAAGCGTGATCTTCCATGACTCCAGCAACCGATATTCGTACACGAATGGGGGCTATCTGTAGTTCAACCAATTACCCCCCTTAACGGTTACGATAAATTTGACCCCATTTGTCCAGCCAATTCCTCGAAGACAAGCCAAATTTAGAATTACTGACTAAGAGGCTCTCTAGCAGATTACAAAAATGTGCTAGTCCTAAATGTCATATCTAATTGCTGTGCAACACTGTTAAGGTATTGCTTGTCAGATAGAGCCTCTTTTGGTAGTCTTCTTGCTGCAACGGCACTCCGAACGATATCAACAGCACTAATTTTATCTTCAAAGTAAGCCGTGCGAAGGACGCTGTAACTAGGAATGCCTTGGTCTTTTAAGTAACCGTGATACGCGAGGTTTACAAGATTAAACGGTGTAATATGAGGAATGTTAGAATCTGTGCGGCTTGTAACGGCGGGATTGAACACTGTCTTCTCAGCATGTACTGCTGGTGCAGTAGCAGTAGATACAATTAACAGGGATAAGCTACTAATAATTAGACCTTTCATAATTCTTTCCTTGTTTCTGACAACTCGCTTTAACAACCTTAGTAACTTAAATGTAGCGAATCGGTTCGTCTTGTTTGTAATCCGCAAGACAGATCGTATCGTCCAAATAAGAAAACATCCTCTTTCCCACTACCTTCATTCCTTGAAAAGGAAAAACCGCCAATCGAAGATTGGTATCCACGCCGTAAATTTGCTACTCAAGCCTCGCTTACTTCAAGAAAATGCGCTTTAAGGCTATTGCTTTTTCTCAATATTTGTGCAAATATAACTCCAATAAATAAAAAACTGTAAACCTACGGACTTACCGAAGATAATTATCGATTCCAAAATTTGTTGTTCATGCTAATTGCATGACACAGGTAGTTGTGGAAACGAAATTCATTCAGCAGCTTGTGTACGTGGCAGTAAGCAAATGCCACGTAGAGGAGCGCTTGTGTCTGGACGATTGGCGAACGGTTGTTTTGTGCAACGCTATCAAAACTAAAACACACTGGCAAGTTTCAGTGAATCGCTGCTCAGATCGCAGAGGGTAAAAAGTGTCAAATCATCGAGAAAATAATTTGATTTTTTCATACCCTGCGATCGCTGAAGAGTAACTATTCGCTCATTCGTCATGAGTTCAACTATGGGTTTAACCGCCACTGTTGATGCTGGCTAGAGGCAATAAATTTCCTCACTAGCCGAGTCAAGTGGCTGTCAAAAAACAGATTGAAATATTTAGCAGAAGCTTGGAGTTTATCGCTTCTGTAGCATTGCTTTAGTCACTAAGAGTGAGGGTGAGGAGTCATGTCGAAACATCGGTGGGAACTAAGCTGGATGAGGCTCATTCTTTCCAGCATGGGAATGCTTGCGATCCTGATGGTTGTTCCGGTAAAGGGTTTGGCGAATACATTTGGAAGCAAATCATCGGAGGAGGATTTTTTGGCGATCGCATCGCCTGCTGGAGTATCTGGAACCGACGATGGGGCTTTCAGAGTGAACGATCCCCAAATCAAACAGGACACAATGGTGGTAGACAATCCCACGCCCTCTGAAACCGAAAAGGTAACTCCGGTTACAGAAATCCTCAGGCCTTCTGTGCGATCGCCTGCTTCCCGATCACCGATCAACAATACTGCTCCCATTGATGGCAACTCCATCGTTCAAGTCAATTCTGTCTCCCAGTTATCAGATGTGAAGCCTACCGATTGGGCGTTTCAGGCATTGCAATCGTTGGTAGAACGATATGGCTGTATTGAGGGCTATCCAGACAAGACTTATCGCGGCAACCGTGCTTTAACCCGTTACGAGTTTGCAGCCGGCGTAAATGCCTGTCTCAATCGGATCAATGAATTGATTGCCACAGGTACCGCTGATTTGGTCGCAAAAGAGGATCTGGTGTCCCTGCAAAAGTTGCAAGAACAATTTGGCGCAGAACTGGCAAAACTGCGGGGACGATTAGATGCGCTGGAAGTACAGACAGCCAACCTCGATCAACATCAGTTTTCCACCACAACCATACTTAAGGGTGAAGCCGAAACTGTTTTTGGGGGAATTCTGGCTGGTAATAACGTCCTTACTAGGCAACCCGCTCCCCACACCATCACATTTCAAAACCGGATTCGCCTAGAACTTAACACCAGCTTTACCGGCAAAGATCAACTACGGACACAACTGACGTCGGGAGATATTGCGGTTCTAGGAAGCGTGAGAGGCGGAGTACTCGGAACCAACGACGGGAGGACTTCCGATAACATCACTTATCCACCCAATCAAGTTGTTCTCTCTGGCTTGCGCTATCAGTTTCCACTGACTAACAGTACCATAGTCAACGTTTTTGCACAGTCAGATGGAGCCTTTGCGCTGGGCTTGACAACTCCAATCAACCCGTATTTTGAAGGGTCGGCTGCTAATGGGATTTCACGATATTCTCGGCGGAATATGGTCTATGACTACGGAGATACCGGAGCTGGAGTTGCGGTACTCCAGAGATTTGGGAAACAGCTTGAATTAGGATTAGAGTACACATCGATTAATGGCAACGATCCGACACCTAACAA
>CAZZVG010000074.1:0-11392 GCA_964657295.1 Iningainema sp.
AAAAGATTGAAACCCGTATTTGGAAGAGGTTCTAGCTCTATTCAGCAAGCCCTAAGTACAAATAGCTACAACCACATCCAGCATTTGAACAAGCGTAGCGATCGCCGTTCGATGTGGTATTTTTAATGACCCATACCTTGCCAGTGTCTAAGGCTAGGAGTTGTTGCTTAGCATTAGAATTGGGTTTTGAATTTACTATCTTGATTGTTCAGTCTGATTGCATAGCGGTACGAGAAGTGTGACTTTTCGTCAGCTTCCTCTAATTTACACGTTAGCGTTTATTAATGTCAAGAAATAGGAGAAATTATTTTAGGAACCTGCCTTGTATTGGAATCCAGCTTTCTCCGCAACCAGACTTAAATGTTTAGAGGTAGAGCGGGTTGGCTCATACATACCGTTTTCCCACTCGCTGACAGTTTGTTGACGAACGCCTAACTCATTCGCCAATTGTGACTGAGTAAGTCCCATTTGAGAACGCAGTGCTTTGATTGAGTCACTGTTCCACTGAACAGTATCAGTTACAGGCTGAGTTTTGTATTTACTAGGAGGTTTACGAAAGGTGACACGCTCTGCGTCTAAGTCAATTTCTCCAGCAATGTACCCCGCGTTCATCCAAGCTGAGGCTTGTAGTGCGCCTTTGCTACGATTTCCCCACCATTGTCGTTGAGTACGTGCTGAGTTGGGGAGAGTGTCTCCCATTAATGTCTCAATTTCGACAAAGGTGAGAGTGATTTCACTTTGATTGCTGCCACGTAGATGTTCAAGGAGTGGCTGATACTTACTTTCTCCTTTCACTGCATTTACTCCCTTCCCAAAATCATCTGTTCTAGTCACGCTTTTGCTTCAGCGACTAGAATTTGCCAAAGAAAACGCACATTTTGAAGTCTATTTATATTAATATCAACATCCTAGTACACCAGGCGCGGAAATAAACCGACCATACCCTGCTCTAAGCCCTGACGCTCCTTCTGGAGCGAGACGCTACGCGAACGTCGCTAACGCTACCGCTTCGCTATCGGGTTTGAGTCGCCGTGAGAGCGGTCCAACACTCATGAGAGCGTTGCCTCACTGGTGTGCGTCTACGGAATTGCTTACTGCCTGCCATTCAAGATTTTTTCATTTCTCATAGCGCGAATTTTTAATTCCGTACTCGCGATACTAGGACTTGTTTCTTGAAGTTCGTATAATAGAGAAATTCACGGGATGAGAAACGCTTTAAAGACAAGGTTTTTGGGTGTTTAGGACGGTGAACCAGCGCCTAGGTCGGGAAACCCGACCTAGGCGACTGGTGAACCCGAAGGGTAGTTTTATTTCTGCGCCTAGTGTACTAGTAAATATAAGAGATGATTTCAGATGACAATTAGGCTTCGCTTAATACCCAATTCACTAGTATCCGAACACCAAAGCCTGTAGCACCGGGGCTGTTGTAACCGTTTTCTTTATCTGCCCAGACGGGGCCTGCAATGTCAAGGTGCGCCCAAGGAGTATCTTTAACGAATTGCTTGAGGAACAGAGATGCAGTAATGGAACCTCCAGCACGTGGGCCGGTATTCTTCATATCAGCAATACCAGACTTGAGGCCTTCAAAGTACTTTTCTTCCATTGGCATTCGCCAAATCTTTTCCCCCGAGGTTTCTGCGGCTTTCTCTAGTTGTGCGGATAAAGCATCATCGGGAGAAAACAAACCAGCAATATCATCACCCAAAGCCACAACGCAAGCACCAGTCAGGGTAGCTAAATCAACGATCGCATCAACTCCCAACTTTTCGGTAAAGACTAGAGCATCTGCCAAAGTCAAACGTCCTTCAGCATCGGTATTATTAACTTCAATAGTTTTACCATTAGAAGCGGTCAGGATGTCGCCTGGTCGCATGGCATGACCACTGATCATGTTTTCAGTGACTGCGGAGATAAAGTGAACTTCGACGTCTGGCTTCAGTTGAGCAATGGCTTTAGCCGCTCCCAAGGTAGCTGCCGCACCACCCATGTCAATTTTCATAGTTTCCACGCCACTGCCAACACCTTTAATATTCAGTCCGCCAGAATCGAAGGTTAAACCTTTACCGATAATTGCCAGTTTGCGTTTTGGTGTACCTTCTGGCTTGTAAGTTAGGTGAATAAACTTAGGTGGTAAATCCGTTGCTTGTGCGACTCCCAAAAAAGCTCCCATGCCTAAGTTTTCACATTCTTCACGTTCTAAAATTTCTAACTGTAAACCGTGTTCAGTGGCGATCGCCTCTGCAGTTTCCGCCATAGTAATCGGTG
This sequence comes from Iningainema sp., assembly GCA_964657295.1. Classification (GTDB taxonomy): domain Bacteria; phylum Cyanobacteriota; class Cyanobacteriia; order Cyanobacteriales; family Nostocaceae; genus Rhizonema. The sequence continues at coordinate 2,266 of CAZZVG010000074.1, forward strand.
TGACTGAGTTAGCAGGAGCTGCTACCAAATGCCGTGCTAAAATCACACCAGAACAGATTTGATTGGCGCGGTTAATGGCAGCTTCCTGTCCATCCAATCCAAGTAGATCTACTTGCTCGACAAGTGGTCCTTTGTCTTCAGGTTCAGACTTAAAACGATTATCTTGAAATAAAGCGAGTTGAACACCTTCAGCGATCGCTTGTGCCGTTGTAGCTGGATCGTTATTCCACATGGGCAAACTAATCCCTAAAGTTTTGCACTTTTGCTTTTTGCCAGCCCGAGCCACGACTGCTGTAGATCTTCGCAGGATGTCGAGTTTCCAAGCTTCTTTTTTTCCTAAACCTACCAGTATCACTTTGCGAACTGGACTGTTAGCACCTAAGCGTGAAACAATGCTACTGCCTGCTTTACCCTTAAATTCCTCTTCGGTGATCAGTTCTTTTAAGATTCCAGCAAACTTTTCATCCAAAGTCGCGATATCGCCAGTTAACTCTACTGCATCTTCAAATAATCCAATAGCCAAACAATCCCCTGTCCATTCAAGAAGTGGAGTGTTAATTGCACGAATTTCCATTTTTGAATTCTATGTAAAACTTCTTGTACCAGTATTGCGTAAAATATGAAATTTATGCATATGAGTTAGTGGGCGGATATGTCTTCCGTGCGTCAGCTATATCCTCGTGGGCTTCCGCCTTTAGGTACTGTGACTAACAACCAACCAACTCGACAATCACATTCACGAGTTCATCTGGTATGATAGGCTTGGACATATGCCTTTGAAAACCGGCTGTGATTGCTTCATGACGATCTTTGTCTCCAGCATAAGCGGTGACGGCAATGGCAGGAATTTTTCCGCCTTCTGCTGTTGACAAACTCCTAACTTGGCGGATGAGAGTGTAGCCGTCTTCATCTGGCATACCAATGTCGCTAATTAACGCGTCTGGTTTGAACGACCCTAGAACAGTCAGTGCTGAGGAAGTAGAATTAACAGCAGTGGCGATCGCCCCACTATCCTTGAGGGCAAATACTAAAAAATCTCGCGAGTCAGCGTCGTCATCCACCACCAAGACTCGCACTCCGGCAAGTCGGGAATTATGAGTTGAGACTGGAGATTCTAGAGATTTGTTCCTACTCCCTACACCCCTTAACTTACTCTCTTCCAGAAGTGGTAGTTGCACCCTAAATATTGCTCCAGTACCAACTCCAGAACTAGCTGCAGTCACGGTTCCACCATGAAGTTCTACCAAATGACGTACAATCGCCAAACCTAACCCCAAGCCCGCATGTTTCCGAGTCATAGAAGCATCTCCTTGACGAAAGGAGTCAAACACGTATGGAAGAAAATCTCGACTAATTCCTACACCTGTGTCTTTGACAGTAATTCGGGCATAGTGTGAAACGCTCCTGAGATTGGCAGACAAACTTTCTTCGTTTCCCGCATCCCCATCTCCCCGCGTCTTGGCGTTTTCCTTCACCAATTCTAAGTGTACTTTTATTTGCCCTTTGGTTGAGGTAAATTTAATCGCATTTGATAGCAAGTTCCAGATAATTTGCTGTAGTCGATTGGGATCACCTAAAACAATGAATTTTGGATTGAGAATTCGTGCATTTTCTGGAGCCAACTTTTCGCCATTTTCCCTCCGACACAAAGCTTCCTTTTCCGGAGGAGACTCACAGCCAGATTGATTGCTCATCGTTCGACATAAAGATGATTTCATCTCCTCCGAATTTTGGAATGGTGGAAGTGCCTGTTCCTCAATCGTGAATTGTAAATCGATTGATTTAGCTTGAGCCGCCAGACGCATCGTATCAATTGCGGCTTCAATTGCTGGCACTAGACTGGTTGGTTGCGGATGCAGGATCAATTTACCGCGAATGATGCGAGAGACATCGAGCAAATCTTCAATAAGTTGAGTTTGAAGGTGGGCGTTGCGCTCAATAGTTTCCAACGCCCGCGCAACGGTTGCCACGTCCAACTTACGCGTCCGTAGTATTTTTGACCAACCTAAGATGGCATTTAGAGGCGATCGCAATTCGTGGGAAAGCACTGCCAAAAACTCATCCTTAACCCCATTTGCTCGTTCTAACTCTTCTTTTTGTTGCCTTAACTCAGCTTCGCTTGCCCTGAGTGCCTGTTCTGCCTGCTTATTTTCTGTCAGATCGCGGCTAATACTTAGTAGTGATTGAATCGAACCGTCCACAGCAAATTCCGGTACTATCCGCGATTGGTAGTATCGGATGCCATCAGGAGCAGGAAAACTGAATTCAAAAGAACATCCAACCCCAGTTGCCAGAACCTGCTGCATGGATTCATTACAAGAAGTGTAAAATTCTTTCGGGCAATCTAGCTCGGCGTTTGTTTTACCAATAATTTTTTCTACTGGTATACCTATTCCTCTTTCAATTGCGGGATTTACGTAGACATGACGAAAATCTCGGTCAACTCTAGCAATAATGTCTGGCGAATTTTCCACTAAAGCGCGAAATTCCTGTTCTCGGCGGTGCAGTTCTCGCTCTGCCTCCTGGCGGGCGCGTCGTTCCTCTGCCTCTCGTAACGCTCGCCGCACCGAAGGGACTAATCGCTTTAAACGTTGCTTCAGGACATAATCAGTCGCACCGCTTTTCATCGTTTCAATTGCTACTTCTTCCCCCATTGTTGCCGTAACAAAAATGAAAGGTATATCCGGACACTTTTGCTGCGCCATCTCCAAGGCAGCAAAGCCATCAAAGCCAGGTAAAGAATAATCAGAAAGAATCACGTCAAAACCGCCTTGCTCAATCTCTCTCTGAAATTCAGAACCTGTTTTGATATGCACCAATTCACAGTCAAACCCACCCTCAGTCAACATGACGTGAATGAGTTCTGCATCCAGCATACTATCTTCCAGCAAGAGGAACGTTAGATCTGACATGACTAAACTCCTGCAATTCCTTGATTACCACTGCGTGCCGGAGATATGGAACCAGGGTGTGGTTCATTAATTATTGCCCAAAATAACCCCAATCCTCTAATTACATTAACAAATTCATGAAAATCAATGGGTTTGACAACGTAAGCATTTGTGCTTAGTTCATAACAGCGAGTCAGATCCTGTTCCTCACGGGAGGATGTCAGTACCACCACTGGCACAACTCGTAAACTTGGATCAGTCTTGAGTTGTGTTAAAACTTCTATGCCATCAACTTTTGGGAGTTTCAAATCCAGAAGCACGACAACAGGATTACCCTCTCGGCGGAGTCGATAAACGCCACGGCGATAAAGGTAATCTAATGCTTCTGCGCCATCACGGACGACAACAACTTCATTGCCTAAATGGTTTTCCACCAGTGAAGTCAGGATTAGCTCAACATCGTTAATGCTGTCTTCAACCAGGAGAATGCGCTTAAGTTCCATTGATTTTTCTCTACTCTCCACTCCTTGCTCCCGTCCCCTTTGGTAGCGTAAAATAAAAAGTCGCCCCCTGATCTAACTCACCCTCTGCCCAGACATGTCCTCCATGACGGTGAATAATCCTCTGAACATTTGCCAGTCCAACGCCCGTGCCTTCAAACTGAGGATCACTATGTAGGCGTTGAAACACGCCAAACATTTTGTGAACATATCGCATATCAAAGCCAATACCATTATCTTGCACGAAGAATACTACTTGCTCATTACTAGTACTGCTACCGACAGTAATTTCAGCTTCGGGGCGGGTTTTAGTATATTTCAGCGCGTTTTCCAGCAGATTATGCACAGCCAACCGCAACATTGAGGGATCACCTTGTACTTGTGGTAATAACTCAATGGTAAGGCGAACCTGACTTTTTCTGATGTCTGACTCTAGATTGCGTTGTACCTCCTGCACCAGTTGATTCATGTCTACAATGGTATAGCGCATCTCAGTACGCCCCATCCGAGAGAAACTCAGAAGGTCGTCAATTAATTTACCAGCTTGTTTGGTTGTTTCAGTAATTATATTGAGATATCGCCGAGTGGTTTCATCGAGTTCTGTCGATCCCAAACGTTTTTGTAGCAAATCAGCAAATCCCGCAATGTGCCTTAGAGGTGCCCGTAAGTCATGAGAAACTGAGTAGGAAAAAGATTCCAGTTCTTTGTTAGCGGCTTCTAGTTGAACTGTGCGCTGTTTAACCCGTTCTTCCAAGGTTTCGTTAAGTTGCCGAATTTCCTCTTGAGCACGTTTGCGATCGCTGATGTCAATAGTAATGCCATCAAAGCGTTGCGGTTTACCAGTGGCATCAAAAAAAGTTTTACCGATAGCTCGTACCCAGCGCACGTGCCCATCTGGAGCAACCGTGCGGTACTCAACATCATAGCCAGCAGCATTTTTTACAGAGTATTCGATCGCCTGCCGTGTGAGTTCTCGGTCATCAGGATGTAATAGTTGATAAAATAAATTAAAATCAACCTCGGCATCTGGTTGTAAACCAAAATGCGTTTCGCATTGTTCGTTCCAAATTATCTTGTCTAACGGGAAATTGCAATACCAGACACCGAGTTCGGCTCCCTGAATGAGAAATTCTAGCCTTTCTCGACTAATACGCAGTTCTTCTGCCTGTTCTCGGAGCATTTGCTCTATCTGTTTGCGCTCTGTGATATCATGACCGACTGCATACCGCAACCCTGACTCAGGATCAGGAACGGTATTCCAAACCAGCCATTTATAAGAACCATCTTTACAGCGATAGCGATTCTCAAAATTGAGAGTTAAACCTCCTTTTACTCGGTTTTCCATTTCCGCCCTTGTTTTTGCTCGATCTTCTTCGTGTACAAAATCAAGAATCGGTAGGGAAAGTAGTTCTTTTTGAGTGTAACCTAAAGTTGTCTCAAAGGCGGGATTCAGGTGCTTAAAATAACCATCAAATCCGGCAGTACATAGCAAATCAAGAGATAGTGTAAAGAAGCGATCGCCCTCTTGTTCTGCTTTAGTGCGTTTACTAATATCGCGGTTAACCTCTATAAACCCTGTTGGTGTACCTAGAGAATCGCGAATCAACACTTGACGGCTTTCGACTGTAATCCTCTTACCATTTTTGCAGGTGTGGATGAGTTGTCCCTGCCAATTTCCTGTTTTTAATAAAGTGCCATTAATGTCTGTTTGTTCGGCACAACTTTTTAATACTTGAGCTTGCAAGAGTGTCTGGCTGACATTTCCTGTAGCTTCTGCCATTGTCCAACCATACATCTCTTCTGCCGCCTTGTTCCAGTAGGTGATGCTACTGTTAACATCACGGATAAATATTGCCTCAGATGCCAAATTTAATAAAGCCACTTGCTGCATCAAGCATTTTTGGCTGTCGCCTAGTGCATCCTCAGTTTTTTGGCGATGATCATTTATTTTGTGAAGATACTTTACACTTTGCCAAAAAAGTAGTAGAACATAAATGATACTTGATGAAACAGCCATTAGCGATATTCCAACGGCAGCACCATAGTAATTTGCCCTTAGTCCCTGATTGATTAACCAACCTAAGACTAAAGGCAAGACGAGGACACTTGGTATCAATCGATAAGCGATCGACCCTTTATTCCATTCACTTGTCATTGTTTGTATTAACAATAAAATCTAGACGGTTAAATAGCATCAATAAACAACGTAGCTTGATGACGACAGTTTTTAATGCTATAGAGGTAGTATAGCAATCCGTGGAGGAGTCGTGAAAATACTTGTTGAAGGAACTGCCGCGCCAAGAATGCCAAGAAGGAAATAGAGAGAAAATTTCAAAACTGATGCGCGGACTGCTATATAAATGTGTTTAATGTCTTTTGGTTTTTCTTGAATTCCTCTACTCTAGGTTCTGCTTTCTTGCTCTACTGTTGACTTAATGGAATTTAAGTTAATGTTAAATTTCGTGGCGATCGCCTCTAGAACTTTTTGTTCTGAAAATGAAATTTCGCCATTGATCTGGGCAATTCTGTAACATTGAGCCAGTAAGGGAAATGCAAAATCATGGTTAAGTTGACTGAGAAGTGTATCGAGAGGCTGGGGTGATTTGATGTTTTCAGCGATTGTTTCCAAAGCACTAGAACTAAGATTCAAAGCTTTCAACTCAGGTAAAATTTGTGACCAAGTTTTCGTGGGATTGCTGGCAAGAATCATGTGAACTAAGATTTGATCCATCACAGCTTCTTGGGCGATCGCTTTTTCAAGATAATTTTCGCTTTGTTCCTTTAATGTTGCCAGTGTTTGCTCATTCATCAATGTCTTGGATGCATCAAGCTTTGTCTCATAAAATCGACAAGCCGCATAACCCAATGAATAAATCATTGTCGAATTTGTGCTAGCACCAATGATCGCACCAGCAAAAGGTATATTTCGCAGCAAACTCAAACCAGCAGCTTTGAGGAGACGGGAGCCACCCAAAGCCAAACCAAAAATTGCCAAAACTTCTCCCTTACGAGTCGAGTCTTGCAAATCTAGCCCGTAAGCAGACGCAATTTCATAAACCATGTCTGACTGTAATTTCGTCGTTGCTGTCAAATCAACTGCGAACAAAGCCAATGCTTCGCCTGGTATAATACTCGTTGCTAACCCAATTCCCCCAGCTTTGATTGCTTTTTCAAGCATAATCCGGTGAGCAATTTGACTGGGTGACTCTTGAGGATGTTGTTGCTGTAACTTTTTAACTGCTGCTTCTGCTTGTTCTAAGTTAACGCTGTCAACAGCACCAAAGAGCCAATTGAGGTTTAATACGCCTGATAGCTTTCGGATTAACCAGTTTTCACCCAAACGATGCACAAATTGTCCGGCTGTTTGAGTTGTTTGCTCTATCAGCTTCTGTGTTTGTTTTGCCACCGCTTCTCCCATGAACACTACTGTGCCGACAATCTCCCCAACGGTTTCGGAAAAGGACTCTAGTTGGGAAGGTCTATTTTTTTCTATTTTATCAGTAATTTCCACATTTGAAGCAGGGTTGCGTTCAATCTGTTGAGATTCGTCTACCATTGTTCCGAGCGTCCTTGAATATTGTTCTATTCTTTGTTGTAGCGGAGAGGCGATCGCTTTTGCCTCTTTCTCTGAGCACACTTTGTTTTTAACAGCAGGTAGATCACAATGGCGTTTAGCAATTACAAAAGTATTAGTGCAGTTATTAAAAAGTTTCAAATTAAGTACATACAAGCCAATTTTATGTTGGAAGTTGAATTTCCCCTAAAAGAGTTGTTTAAAGAAGAATTAGATTTATTATTTACAGATGGAGTGATTGAGAATTCGGAAAATGCTATTTGCGAGAATCTGATTTATCCAGTGTTAAAAGAAGTCTGGAAAATTTACCGCAGCGAACTAACGCTTTGGAGCCATGAAACATTAGCTTATGATGAAGATTTATCAGGGGTACCAGATTATACGGTAACACAGCGAAATCCTTTGGGGACAATTGTTTTTGATAAACCTTATTTTTTAACGGTTGAAGCTAAACAGGACAAATTTGAAGAAGGTTGGGGTCAATGTTTAGCCGAAATGATCGCAGTACAGCGAATTAATGATGATTTTGTCAGTGATATTTATGGGATTGTTTCTAATGGAAAAATATGGCAATTTGGGAAGTTGACTGCATCTCTTTTTACGAGAAACAAGAATTTATATGTAATTCAGGATTTAGATAAGTTATTTGCAGCAGTTAATTATGTTTTTAAACAGTGTGAGTTACAAATAAATAAAAAGAACTGATGACTCCCGATACTTCTAAGAGTACCGATACAAAAAACCACACTCCCACGTCAAGGAAGCCAAGAAAGAAGATTAAGGAAATAGCTAATCTTACACCCGTGTTAAGGTTAACCCTTCACTGCTTCAACGCTCGGATCTAAAAAATTGTGAGTTTTCATAATCTCATAAAGATTAATATCTGCTTCTAATAAGCAGGCGTGTCCGCTTTGTGGCAGGACAACCATTTTGGCGTTTGGTAAGAAACTAACTAAACGTTTAGCTTCAGCCAGAGAGGGCAAAAGTCGATCTTCATTGCTGGCAATGACTAAAACAGGTTGAGTTAGGTTGTATAACTGCTTTTCATTAATATCAAATTCTTTAATTAAAGATAATCGCCAAAGAGTTGTGGCTGGGGGGACGGAACGCATAGTTTTTAGGAGTTCTTGACGATCTGAGTTAGCAATTCTTCCCAACGCTGCTAAAAATGGCAACAATCCCAGTGCGCCCACATCATAAAGCCATGAAGGTGTCAAGAAAGCGAATTGTGAAGCCCAATCATACCAAGGACGAAGGTGAAAGCTAGAAGCCGGGTTGATCAAAATAATTCTTTTGAACATCTGCTGTGCAGCGATGGCGATTTTCTGAGCCAAACAACCACCAAAAGACTCTCCGCAAAGGTAAACCTCCCGGTGAGGGTTTTTTTCTAGTTCAGCATTGATTAAATCTAAGACATTATTTGTTAGCACATCCCAATTTGTGAGATCCTCTCTTGGGATTGCCAAACAGCGAACATCAAAGCCAACTTCTAATCCAGCCGTTTGCGATCGCAATAGTTGACCTGTGCCATCCATTCCTGGTAAAAATACAAATAGTGGAAACTCTGGCTGTAATCTTTTAGGCGTTAAGAAACAAGGTTTAAGCTCTACAAGTGAAGTATTCATTAGTTAACTGTCATTAATCAATATTCATTAACAACTGAACTTTAGCAAATTAGCAATTTCCGAATGACAGTAATTTTTCAGTTCCGCCACCACGGTTTTTGCTCGTTTTCCCTAATATTTTTCCTGATGTTGCGGTTTAATCGAATAAGGGGTGCCTATTAACACGGCAACACGATGATATGTTACTTGAGGATGCCAGCTAGCTTGAGCTATGGCGGATGTGTTAGCTTCTTCAAGGGAGGCGGCACTTGTCCCATGTAATGATGGCAAGCGAAACGAATCGGATCACAGGGTAAGCAGTCATCAGAATTGGTGCATCCATAAAGCTGCGGTGATTGCTCACTGCTAACACACTCGCATCTTGGGGAATGCGATCCTCATAGTAACGAAACATTTTCATTGATAGCGCTGCTAGTAACCAGCGTGAAACTACCAAGGGGCTATTTACCGAAGAAGAATTCAGTTGGGTATTCTGTGCGTAAGAGTGGATGAATCGTGGTCTAAAGCCCCCGGATTTATCCGTGGAGACAAAGAAAC
>CAZZVG010000075.1:0-11338 GCA_964657295.1 Iningainema sp.
AACAGAAACAACTACCGCGATCGCGACGACAACAGAAACAACTACCGCGATCGCAATCCGGACTACTATCGCTCCTGGTACAACAACAACTATCGCTCTTACCACGACGGTTACAGCTACGACTGGTACCGCAACCACTACCACGGGAACCGCGACCAATTCTACTCCTGGTACTACAACCGCTATAACCGTCGGTAATATACAGTGGTGTTGTGTGGTTGTCACATCCGCAAAAAGGAGTGAAAACTCTATTATTTGACGGAAATTATCAACATCTGCACAACAGCACTTTTCTCACCTTTTAATCTTGGGAAGTGGAACAACCAATTGTGCGATTCCCTAGCTTGTGAAGCAATCTCATTTAAAGCACTTGCTAACCAACCTCGCGTTAGCTCCTGCATACAGTGAATTGGATTGTACGTCCGCTCACCACAATGATTGCAACATAGCTGCTCTGAGCATATAGCAATCCTAAATCATTTGTGAAAAAGAAGAATTTTCACAACTCAAATAGGATTGCTGTCTTCATTCAGATTTTTCTCAGGTTTGTGGGATGCAACCCTAAATCCTGTAAATTTTCACTTTTGAGAAGGTTTTTATTGGAAGTGGAAGTTCGATGCACTCAGTTGATTAGCATAAACCCCTTCAAATAACAAGGATTGTCCAGGACTCACAGTTAATAAAGCGCCTTTGTCAGTATCGACTGGTTGATGTCCCTGAAACCAAGCTGAGGCATCAACATTACCCCAACCCTGAAAATCTACCTCATCCTTACCAACCTCAAAATTCTTAATATCAGACTTCCCAGCGTTGAAATCGTCTTTTGTGACAACAAAGTTGCCATGGTTGCCTCCACTAGTCAAGCTATCTCGAGTATTGTGAGTGCCGGTTAAAGTATCTCTCAATAATGCCACAGAAGTATCATTAATCTCTACTAAAGTGATGTTGGTGGAGTGGTCAAAAGTCCGCTGATAAGTCCCACTAAAGTTGCTAGTCAAAGATTCTATGTCGTGGCTCTCATCAATATCAGGTCTGTGTTGATTATTAATCTTCACATGGTCACTAGCACTAATTTTGAAGCTGTCGATATCGTTAGGAGATTTGAGATCTCCTGACACCCCAAAATAATCTAATACCTGAGGTTTATTAGCATCCGTTGTGTCTAAAAGGACGAAAGATGTTTTAGACTTAGCCTCGTTTGATCCGCTGTTAGAATGTTCAATTTCGCTAATTGCTAATGCTAACGCTCCTGAAAAATCGAAAGAGAAGCTTTGATGAGATGCGACTGAAAAAGTAGCAGCGACCGTCGTCTCACTGTTACTTTTAACCTGAGTATTACCGTCTGAACTAATTCCAAAACTGCCAGCAAACAGGCTAGAGTAGTTTGCGTCGCCGTTAAAAGTACCTTGAGCGTTAGCTAAAGCACGACTCACACCACCATTGACCAAGGTATCGGTCTGTGTTTGAGTTAAAGTACCTGAAGCGCTCTGACTATCGTGGGAGAATAAGGTGTCTGCCTTTGCTTCAGCAAAGTTGATTTGATGATCTGGCGACGAAATTTTTGAGTCCATAAAGCCTTGTAATTTATCTAAACATCATCGAAAAAAATGAAACGGTCGGTCTTGCACTTAGAGCAAACGCATTTTATTTTTATAATGCTTACTGGGCAAAGGTTTCAACCATTGTTTAGTTTGGTGACAGGAATTGAAACCCTTTGCTACGCATAGATTACAGAATTTATAGCAGTTTGCGATTCGGTGAGATACATCAATTAGGAACTTTCCGACCGGAAAGCCCCTACGTTATTGGTGTATTTCATCACGCTTAGAATCCGCTATAGATGCGTTGGATCGGATTTTGCACCCTTAGATATTTATCGTATCATCTTCTAACTTTTTCTAGAAAATTCTCTGATAAAATGTATAAATATTTTTCTGAAGTACTTAGAAAGATAGTAATCGCTCCTTTCGTTTTCATCCACCAAGAGCCATCGCTTATCTAAATATAGGACTACTATTTGATTTTTGAAGAGATACATAGGATGTGGAGCGCGATCACTATCTTCACTATTCGTGCGATCCCCTTGGCAACTACTTCGTGGTATCGCGCTTCAAATCAGCCAGTCAGCCCCCGCACATGCTAAACTCAGAATACATCGCATCCGATTGGAGCCATGACCCCCGCAACAGTCCAAACACTTACCCTGGAAGAGTTTCTGAAGCTCCCAGAAACCGATCCTAGCCTAGAATACATCAACGGTGAGATTATCCAAAAGCCAATGCCAAAAGGGAGACATAGCCGCTTGCAGGGTAAACTTTGTGCTGCTGTCAATCAAGTGACTGAAGATCTGAAAATTGCCTATGCCTTTCCCGAATTGAGATGTAGCTTTGGGGGACGCTCAATCGTACCAGACGTAGCAGTATTTCAGTGGAGTCACATCCCTTTTACCGTTGATGGTGAAGTTCCCGATAACTTTGAACTTCCACCAGACTGGACAATAGAAATTCTCTCGCCAGAACAAAAAGCAAACAAAGTTATTGGCAACATTCTCCACTGTCTAAAAAATGGTAGCCGCCTCGGATGGTTTATCGACCCTGATGACCTGAGTATCTTAGGGTTTTTACCAGAGCAACAGCCAGTCTTGCTTCAGAAAGAAGATTTCTTACCTGTCTTACCAGAAATAAAACTTGTACTCACTGTTAATCAAGTTTTTGGTTGGTTAAAGATGGGTGGTTAGTGTTTTGATATCCCCACAAGCCACTAGGCTCAAACCATAGGTTGACCATATTTTAGTCTTTCTTAGCAAAGCGCACAGTCCATTTATGCTTACACTATGGGAGGACGAGCCTAGAATAAAATTATTTGGTGGCTAGAACTACACATTATAGCAATCCTCCGCAGATTTGTGTAAATTGCGGCTGCTCAGATTCCCGACTTCTTCAAGAAGTCGGGAATCTGATCTCTCCCTTACCACTGGGCTGAGTAATCCTCCTGTTGCAAACCCATTAACTGTCGGCGTCTCCGAGCATACTGAAGAATATTGATACCGAGTTCCTGTGCTGTACGAATGCTAATTCGCGACAAAGTAAGTGCTTGATCTGGTCCCCAAGCTATGGCTAAATCGCCGACAACTAAGACAATTCCTCCTCGCATGGAAATTTGAATCAACTGTTGATTGACCATTGGTAAAGCCGCAAACAAAAAAGGCTTTGTCCGTAAAGGATGGTTGCGTCGCAATTCTTCTAAAGGACTGGAAGAAGACTCCAACTGCTGAGCGACATTCCGAATACTATCAGCTAAGGCTGTACCATCTGGTGGAACATCAACTAAAAGTACTCCACCTTTGTCTAAGTAACTTTTGAGAGCTTCAAATTCAAAACTGTTTAGAGATAGTGTCTGTTTACCTGTAAGATACAGTAGGTCATACTCTTGAAGATTTTCTTGTAAAGTAACTTGACCTGCTTCATCAGCACCACGTAAAGAGGGGTAAAGAGGTTCTACTGCTTGTAGTAAGTACGCAAGGTTAAAAAAGTTACGACTATATTCAGGATCGCTATGAGTGACCTGAGCCATATGGATAATCGCCTGCGGACGTGCCTGAGCTTGGGTGCGGTAACGCAAGTCTATATTATCATAGCCAGGAAAAAAGACATCATCCGGCACTTTAAGCGAGACTGGACCTGGTTGTAAAAATATCCTACAGAGTTCGACTTCTAAAGCTTCTGGCTTTTGCCGCTTTTCGTCTACACGAAAAGTCTCTTGAATGATATCGTTTTGTTCACCGCGACGCAGTTGTTCGGGATCTACGTAGCTGACGACCAAATAAACTGTGACAGGTTCGGTATCGGGGACTTCTGTCGCCACCCGAAAGTCAAGGGTATTTGGAACAACAATCACATTCCCGGCTAAATCAATCGCCATCCCTGGCTGAATTTGTACCCAACGACCATCGCGATATTCAGCTTTGACTGTCGATGGCGGAGGAATCACTCGAACGCCTAAACCACAGACAACGCCTGGTTGGTTCAACGATTGATAGTGAGTGTTTTGCCGCTGACGATGATATTCATGTGCTGATCGCCAACGCTCGGCATTAATCAATAAACCGTCTGAGGCTTGAAGGCGATTTAAGGGTTTGATTGGTGGTGGTGGAAACGGATGAGTCATAACAATTAAAAATTCAAAATTAACAAAACAAGGATTTTAAGCACTGTAGACAAGGGAGCGGCTTCAAGAGAAAGTAGCGCTTACTCCAAATTTTCATTTTTTACCTATTTATCAATCAACAATTAACTATTAACTTCAATAAACAAATCGTAGGTGCTGAAAGCTGGTTTTTCTTGCTCAATGATTTTTCGGACTAGATTTTCGTCTAAGTTATTGGAGGGGTGAGTACGCAAGCGGACAACAAAGTGATATGCTTGACCACCTCCCAAGACGGCATCTTCTCCGAGTTTTGCTCCTCCTAAGACAAAACCCTGACCGAAGGGTTCAGTGATACTGATGTGTTTATCTGCTTCTTGTGGGAGATCTTCATCTAGAGGCAAGTTTGTATAGAGATGTAAGTAGAGACGCAGACCCTTACGAGTTCCTCGCCAGCGATAAAGTTCGACTGCACGACGAATTAAACGACGTTGTTGAGATATATCCCAAATTGGATCGATGGGCCAAGCAACCCAGTGAGCCAAAAAGGGCAGCAACGCTTGTGGTGCTGTAAGTGGGTCTAGGTTCGCCCACATGACATTGAAGCTTTGGACGACTGGTTGAACAGTTTGCTCAAATATTTGAATGAAGCGACCAATAAAGTCCACTTCGCGATATAATGTAGGCAAAAAATTGATGTACGCACTGTAGGGACGTACATATAAACCAAATTCTTCAGGCTGAATTTGTTCACGATCGCTACCTAAGTCTATATGTACAGAGACTTGACAAAGGAAGTCGAGCTTCAATCGGTCTTTGTCCGGACTCAGTGCTTGTTGGTCTTCAAAAAATGTCGCGGGAACAGAGAAATAAAGCACGGCCTCCATCTGTCCCCCAGGTGCAATTTCCCGACCCTCGGTTCCAATCTGACACCACGTTATGGGAAAATCACCTTTAACCTGCAAACTAACCTGCAAGGTGCGTTGTTCCAAGTTCTTCACCTGCACAACCATCTCGCTGGGTTCTCCAGGATGCAAAAGCAAACTACGAGTCAGAATCGTTTCTGTGGCTATCCCTCCTGGAACTGGCAAAGCTGAGTTTGCTGAAGGTGCAGCCTCAGGTATCCGCATTGGAGTTAGTTGAACGCTGACAGGGCTATAACGAGCTTGGATCATGGCATTATCCTAACGACTGATGAGGCTGATATCATGGCTTGATCGCAAGCTTTGGTCTGCCCAAGAACACACTAAGCCGAGTTCTCCTGGGTCAATAAAAGGCTCTGGATCTCTTTGCCGAACCCAAACTTCGCCTTCTTTGCGGATAGGAAACAGGAGGACGGCACCCAAATAACGAACACCCCTCGTTTGTTGCAGTAATGCGACAATATCTGAAGGATAAACAGGTCTTCCAAACGACCATCCTTCACCGTCCGATCCTCCAATTAAGGGATTTAAATATCGATACAAAGTGACACGCAATTGACCCAAAATCTCCTCCCGCGCACCGGGGTGGTCGTAGGCGGGATCGAGAGCAACTTGCGTGCGCACAACAACGCCAGTGAATTCTGGTTGCTGAAGCTGCACTTGTATTCCCAACAGCCGTCTTTCATTTAAGTAGTTCAAAACTTTCTGTTGAAGGACATCGCTGAGGGCAAATTGTTCTGGGGCTATTCCTTGTGCAATTGTATTAGTATTTGCCTGCGGGACGAGCAGTAGACGTACAGTGCCTGCGTCACGAGAAGAAGTCGGTGTCAAACAACGAACGCGGGCGATCGCACCAGCGTCAGCCTGCTTTGCCAAAACTTCAAAGTCTTCAGCAGTGACGGCGCGATCGCGAGTTCTCAATATTTGAGGAGCTCTCAAGACAGCTTGATCCAGTGTCTCAGCATCGGCTCCATTCCTCGCCGATAGGTGGTTCTCTACCCTAGCAACATAAGGAACAGCTGACTTTAAAAATTGGAGTGTCCCACGTTGAACATTACCTTTTTCACCACCTCCAGTGCGATAAGCAACCATTCTAATCTCCGATCCACGAGGGGGAACTGCTCCGTACTGAAGTTCTAGCTGTTCCTCTGAATCTCTGTTGGGGTTTCTCAAGTCTTCTCGCTGTGGCTGCTGTATTCTAGAGCGAATCTGCGTCTGGCGTGACAAAGCGTTAGGTTCACGAATTAAAGGACCAAATTGGACTTTACCAGTGACAGAATCAAGAGTGTAGTGGAGATTGTGGTCGCGAGAATCGGCAAAATCTGAAACTTCTTGCCACTTCCGAGGCAAACCTCCAGGAGGAGTAACGACAATGTACTCATCTTCTCGCCGACTTAAAATCGGAGTGACTTGTAATTGAAATATCTGACCTGGCTTACCATCACTAAATCCCAAGCGTTCATTGCGAACGATCGCACTCTGACTGACGCTCACACTACCACCAATTGCCCGGACATCTAAGCCGATAATTCGTGGAGAACTACTATAACCGGGACGGTTGGCATCAGGGGGGGTTAAGACACAGCGAAGCCAGCGACCTCGATAAGTTGTAAAACTTGTCACAGGCCAATTGATCGGGAGATGAAGAATGATATCTGCACCTTGATCGAGATTGCGTCCCTGTTGGGCAATTTCATTAAAACTGAAGCCGCGTGTCTCATCATCAGCCTCCCGCAATAATACTGGTTGCCAGTTTTGACCGTCCCATGCTTCCCATCGACGCGGCGGTTGATTGGGGTTAATCCCAGTCGATGTGCCCGCAGCTCCTTTAAACTTGATTTGCAAAACGTTGCCGTCTAGAGGCTCCTCCGGATCGAGTACTAAGTAAAAACAGTTACCTGCCTGCGCTCGCTCCTCAAATAAGAGTTGCTCACGACCAGACATTTCACCATTGGGTTGGCGAGTCCACTGACTGGTGACGCGATCGCGCAGAGCCTGAGGAATATCTTCGGCTGTTTGGGCAGTTAGGAAGTGCCGGAGACGGGGTTGGCCAATGATTAAAGGACGATCTGTTGTGAAGACAATTGCTTCTGTCGTCTCAGTTCGCTCTGTTGCCACCTCTACCCCAGCAGGAATAGTGTAGGTTTCATTCAGATCAGTGCTTAAATAAAAAGTCAAATCCGTTCGTGCGCTTGCTGGCGGTTGAAGACGAATACCGAGTAATTCTAGAAATGCTACATAATTTTTCCGAGGGACTTGGTTAAACCTGAGCAACATCTGATCAGTCAACCAAGCAAATAATTCAACGAGTGTAATCCCAGGATCGCTGAGGTTATGGTCTGTCCACTCCGGACAGTAGCGCGGGATTCGCAAAATGCACTCTTCAACTAACTCATCAAAAGTGCGATCGTCTAAGTTGGAAGAAGGTAATTTAGGTAAAAAGTCAAATTCCACAGTAGTTATACCATTTTAGATACGCGGATTTTAGTTTTTTGATACGCAGTCATAACTCACCAGGACTGCTACGGCTCCACCGTTGTGAGTAGATAAAAAGGATAGACAAAACTGTAAATATCAGGAAAATCTTTGAGACGATAATTAATAATGATGTCTACTCTGCCTCGTACAGGGTCGGGATCTGTTTGTACTTCATCAACATTGATGCGTGGTTCCCATGTCTCTAACGCTTCTAAAACATAGAGGCGAATCTTAATGAGAGTTTCGCTACTCATGGGTGCAAACACCAGTTCCGACAAACGCGATCCAAAATTAGGACGATAGACTCTCTCTCCCAGTCCCGTACATAAGATTAGCCAAATCGATTCTTTAACCTTTTGCGCGTCAGAGGTCAACTTTATCCCTCCTTGCACGTCCAAGCGCAACGGAAAAGCCCAACCCCTGCCTAAATATTCCCGTTGTGGACCGTTAACCGCGTCTGGCATTTATCTTTCCCCTGACGATAGGTATACATAGAATTAAGAATATCGAGGCTGAGGTTACAAGCATATTCGCCAAAGGTCGAGTTTGGGAAATTGGGAAAAATATGATCACAATAAACTCCAGACGCAATGCGGAATATAGATGCCAAAATATAGACAGTGCCTATCGCCCTATGCTTTCTGCTCTACAGAGGCACTATCGGGGCGTACATCTGTTACCAAGGGGATCGCTTTCACCCAGATTTATGCGTGGAAGCACTGTTCCCAACCTAGCTTCTGAAGTACAACTATAATTTAGCCAGTCAGAAAACAACAATGCTAAGAACCATTGAAGGAATTTATAAAAACGGCAAAATCGAACTTGCGGAAACACTAATTGACATTACTGAAAGTCGAGTTTTTGTAACTTTCTTAGAAACAAAACCAACCGTTTGGTCGGAAATTATTATACAACATCAAGGTGTAGCAGAGACTATAATTTTTGAGTCTTACCGAGATGAACTGCTCTCACCTAACGAAGTCGAGTTTTAAGGATGGGTTACTTACTCGATACCTGCGTAATTAGTGATTTTGTTAAGGGAGAAGAAAACACCCTCAAGCGATTAAAATCGACAACTCCAGTTGAGATTTTTATTTCATCGTTAACAATGCTGGAGGTGAAATATGGATTAGCAATCAATCCCCAACGTGCCGTCAAAATTCAATTGTTGATTGAAACATTCTTAAGTTCAATTACAATCTTACCTTTTGGTGTGTCAGAAGCAGAACTTGCCGCCAAAATCAGAAGTATCTTGAAAACAGCAGGTACTCCCATCGGTGCTTATGATCTTTTGATCGCAGCAACAGCACTAAACCACAACCACACTATTGTAACATCTAACTCAAGAGAATTTCAAAGAGTACCCAATTTGCCAATCGAGAATTGGCGTTCCTCTTAAATTGCGATCGCTCACTAGCTCGTGAGGATTTTGTCGAAGCGCGATCTTCGAGTCCTCGATCGCGACTGTTGTCCGTTTTTGTCTGGGTTCATCCCAACCGTGACTCATAGCTGCCCTCGCTGGCGTGCCTTCTTCAAACTTAATTAGGTCCTTAACTTTCCTTAACTTATCCTCATCGACGCAGATACTGTTTACCCATAAAGTAAAGGAGTTCTCAAAAATGGATAGGTTGGGTTAATGCTAAAAGTAACGATTCTTCGTGTGTAAGTAAGTTAGCAATAAAATGTATAAGTATATAACAAAATGTAAACTTGCGACAAATTTTCATGCCCACCGTACCGACAACTTCTATGACAAGTGCATAAGTTGTTTTTACTAACACTTATAGAGAATAAAGAACGACCTTTTAACACGTGCCTATTTCTGGAGTGGAAAACGCAATCTGCTATAACCGTCAATTTTTTTGTTCAACTCACATTCAGTTACTGTTTAATAGATGAGTTAAGTTGTACCTTTACTGAATCTAGGTCATCTAAATCATTTGTAATTAATATTTACAAATGATAGCCCTAATGAATAAAAGTGCAACATAGATATTTATTGAAGCTTAGTACTAAAAGCAAAGCGCTATCTATTCAAGATAAACCCTACGCTCAAACGTGTTGCCATGATTATGCAGTCTACCACGAGAACAACGACAGCAATAGGTTCCTCTAACCAAAACATCAATACTGGTTCCAAAGCTTCGCATTCAGAGGACATACAAAGTTTTTGTCAACTCCAAATTGAACATCTAACAGCTCGATATCCTATTTTTTGGGGTCGAATTGTCTATCACGATGCCTGCATAAAATCTCACGATAATGTGACTAATTCTACTCAAAATCTTGAGCGGGGAATATTAGCTTATTTGAATTCGGAAGAATGGCTGACAGACTACTATCCTGCTTTTACGTTCAATAAAATCGGCCTTGCTCATCTGACGCGATCGCATTGTTATATTTGTCCTATAGGATACAGAAACCAAAAACCGGAATATATCCTGATACTTGCTGACGAACCTCTATCCTCAAGTTTACAACAGGATGTGAAGCAGTCTGCGATCGTACTAAGTAAGTACTTAGATATATACACAGAATGTGAACGTCAGCAAGCTGAAATTCAACTTCTAGAACATGTAGTTCAACGTGCAGGACATCAGTTGCGTAATCCTTTGGCAACAATCGGTCTTTATGCAGAAAATTTATACTTAGGATTACCATCTGGTTCTTGGCAAGAACAGGCGGCAGTTATTCGTGAAACTGTACAAAATTTAGATACTAACTTAACCGAGCTAATTTATTGCGGTCAAGGAACAAAATTAAAGGTAACTCTTCAAGACTTAAGAACTTTAGTAGCTGAAAGTATTCAGGGATTAAACCCTTTCATCCAACAGAAAAAAATACAAATATGCTACCCCGATACCACAACTACCCTGGCAATAGATCGCTTGCAAATGAAACAAGTTTTTGATAACTTACTCAGCAATGCTATTCATTTTAGTCCAGAATCAGGGATCATTAAATGTAGTTGGCAGGTTTTTCAAGGTGAAATTCTGATTCGGATTGCTGACGAGGGACCAGGACTGTCCGCAGATGATTTTCAAAAAATATTTACTCCCTTTTATTCGCGTCGTTCAGGAGGTACAGGATTAGGTTTGACTATTGCTAAAAAAATTGTTCTTGATCATCAAGGAAGTCTTTGGGCGCAAAATTTACCGCATGGTGGGGCACAGTTTTATTTGAGTTTACCTCGACAGATAAATTTTTAGTAGTGCGTTCACCGTGGGGAGTGGCGAATGGGGAAAGCTTTGGTGGGTACAGCAAGCGTCACAAAAAAATCAGGATTTAACAAACAATCTTGCGGTCCAACCCTACGTGTTCTATAGATAACTTTTTACACCCAACAACCACCAACAGATTAATATTATGACAGATCAAAAACTTTCAGTTTTGCTTGTAGATGACGATCGCATCTTTCGTCAGGGGTTGCATACGCTCCTGGATTTTTATAGTGTTAACGCACAGCTTTGTATAGAAGTGGTAGGTGAAGCAGCCTCTATTGAGCGAGCTTTAAGCCTTGCAGCTCAACAGCACCCAGCTTTAATTCTTCTCGATTTAGAATTAGAATCTGGTGACGGCATTACGACTCTCCTGCGTCTTCGGGAGATGTCTTTTGCTGGTAAGGTTTTAGTGTTGTCAGCCCATCAAGAAGATGATTGGATCTTCCGTGCTATGCAGGCAGGTGCTACAGGCTATATCTTTAAAAATCGTTTGGCGACGCAGTTGTTTGAGGCAATTACGACAGCGTTGAGATCTGAGATTTATCTGCCTACAGAAGTCGCCAGTCGTTTTTT
>CAZZVG010000076.1:0-11336 GCA_964657295.1 Iningainema sp.
ATTGTTAATTGCAATCAACCATCAACAATTAACAATTAACCGAACATAAAGAGATGATTTGTATTTAAGCGAACACGATATTATATCTATGTTGAACAAGTACGACTCGCTGCAATTAGCAATGTTTAGCGGTAAAGGTGGAGTAGGCAAAACTACCCTTGCCTGTGGTTTTGCTCGGCGCTGGGCGAGATTATTTCCCAATCAACAAATACTGTTAATATCGACAGATCCGGCACATTCTTTAGGTGATGTGCTACAAACAAAAGTTGAAGACAACGCTTTACCTGATCGTGATTTACCTAATTTGAGTGTTCGGGCGTTAAATGCTAAAGAATTACTATTAGAATTTAAGGCAAAATACGGTAAGTTTTTAGAGCTATTAGTTGAGCGGGGAAGTTTTGTTGAAGGAGAAGATTTAACACCTGTTTGGGATTTAGATTGGCCCGGTTTAGATGAAATTATGGGTTTGTTGGAAATCCAACGGCTGCTTACAGAAAAAGTCGTAGATCGTATAGTAGTAGATATGGCTCCTTCCGGTCACACTTTAAACTTATTAGGAATCAAGGATTTTTTAGATATAGTTTTAAATTCTTTGGAATTATTTCAAGAAAAACATCGGTTAATTGCCAAAACTTTTAGGGGAAGTTATACCGCTGATGAAGTCGATAACTTTTTGGTAACGCTCAAATCTGAATTAGCTCAAGGCAGAAGCTTACTGCAAAATGAAGAAATAAGTACTTGCTTAGTGGTGGCGATCGCCGAACCCATGAGCCTTTTAGAAACGGAACGGTTTATCGAAAGCTTGCAATCATTACAAATTAAGAGCAGTGGCTTATTAATTAACCGAATTTTAACAGAAGCCGATACAGATTTAGACCGCTATAGCGAACAACAACAATTACTAAATAAATTCTTAACACTATCAGTAAAACCTGTTTTTATTGTTCCGCAACAGTCATTAGAACCCCTTGGTGGTGAAGCGTTAGACAATATTATTAGCCAAATTCAAAAAATTGATACAGTTACAATTTCTCCACCACCACCCATACAATGGCCCGCCAAAGTGCTACCCAGTTTCAGCGATTTTATCGATGAAGGACGCAAACTTATCCTGGTAGGCGGCAAAGGAGGAGTGGGAAAAACTACAGTCGCAGCCGCTATTGGGTGGGGATTAGCTTGTCGTTATCCAGAGAAAAATATCCGCCTAATTTCCATCGATCCCGCCCATTCTTTGGGAGATGCTTTTGGGTTAAAATTGACGCACGAACCTACCCAGATAACTGCTAATTTGAGCGGTCAAGAAATCAATGCTGACATAGTATTAGAACAGTTCCGAAATGATTATCTTTGGGAATTAGCAGAAATGATGAGTGGAGAAGCAGCTGAACCAGGGGCGATCAAAATTGCTTACACTCCTGAAGCGTGGCGACAAATTGTCGCGCAGGCTTTACCTGGTATTGATGAAATGCTATCCCTGATCACAGTCATGGATTTATTGAACAGCAAACAGCAAGATTTAATTATCCTAGATACTGCCCCTACAGGCCATCTTCTTCGCTTTCTGGAAATGCCATCTGCATTGGCTGACTGGCTAGCGTGGATCTTCAAACTGTGGATGAAATATCAAAATGCTCTAGGTAGGATAGATTTCATGGGGCGGCTGCGGAATTTGCGACAACAAGTCGTACAAGCGCAGAAGAAATTGAAAGACACCCATCACACTGAATTTGTTGGTGTCATCCAAGCTCAAGCTGCAATTATTGCAGAACAAGTGCGGTTAACTGAGTCTTTACAAAAAATAGGAGTTCCACAGCGTTACGTAGTGCAGAACCGCTACAGTCAGGATGATTCATTTGATGCAGGTTTATTTGCCGATCAAACTATCATTCACTTACCAATTTTACCCCGTTCCGTGGAACCGCTAGACAGAATTAAAGAAGCAGCAAATCTCCTGTTTTAATTTCAATACCTGGAGATGCCTCGCCTGCCAGAAGAATACCGATCTAAAAAACGGCCAATACAAGGGCAGGGCACAGGCTTACCAACGCGCATTATGAGTATTAGCCCGCTCTCACGGCGACTGGCTTTCATGTGCCGACTTGAAGCGACTTAGCAACTTGGTATAAATGATAAATTTGACTAGTGGCAGACACTTTAAAATCGAATATCAATCTATGTTCGTCTCAATATCACCGTGCAATCCCAATTCTTGCAGTGCCACTTTAGTTTCTTCAATCTTCTGAGTAGAAACATCCCCTTCAACAGAAATGGACACTTTTATCGTCAGTTTCAAATCTTTTGGAACGTAGAAAATCAGGATCTGTTCGTCGGATTATCTCAGATAAAATGACCAAAAAAGGGGATCGCCGCAGGCGTTCTGGATCTTCATTACCCCGCTTCTCAATCAAGAACTATGCTTTTAATCCAAGACCTTTAATCAAAACTTTTTCTTGTATGCGTGAGAAAAGATTTTTACAGGAAACATTAGGAAGCTTGAGATTTTAGATTCATCCTTAATTCTCGCCATTCATGCCATTTTTGGGCACTTTTTTTTCCTTCTTCGATTTCCAGAAAATTTACTTGAACAAATGCGTTGTCAAACTCCACACCTAAGGCTGCACTCACTTCGAGGATTTCGCAAAAACTGGCGCATTGATAATCTTTATCTTCACACTCTTTTATTCGTTGTTCTTCAAAACCTAAAATATCAGCCAGTTCTTTCTGGCTTATTTTTGCCGCTATGCGAGCTTTTATTAATACATCTGCCAGTTTGTTGAAATTTTCAACTTGAATTTTAATTGGTTGGCTTTTGTCACAATTAAACAGCTTTTCATATTCAGCGATTTCTTCTTGTAATGTCATTATCATAACAAGCATCAAAATCATTAGGGCTTGGTTCACTGGTCACAAAACTGCCATTTATGTAAATTCTTCAGGGTTAGCCCGAACTTACAGCGCTATCGCCTCAAGAATTGCTAAATTCTTATAAGAATTTTATTTGATTTATTTAATTTCTTCAACTGTTTGACACCTATTATGGCTATCCTACTTGAACTAGAACCTGAAATTGAATCACGCTTGATGGCTCAAGCCGCAGCTCAAGGAACATCTGTTGAAGTATTGTTGAAAACTTTAGTCGAAAGCTTGCTCGCATCCTCATCCCAACCCACACCCCTGACACTATCACCTCAAGAACGAGCGGAAAGATTTGTAATTTGGGCTACAAGCCACTCATCAATAAAAGCGCCACCTCTTTCAGATGATGCAATTAGCCGCGAAAGTATCTACACAAGAGAAGATGAAATGCTATGAGCTACCTGGTTGATACAAATGTTTTGTTGCGGAGTGTTCAGGTGACTCATTCGATGCATAAATCTTCCGTTCAAGCAGTGAGAATTTTGTTGAACCATCATTCACTTACCAATTTTACCCCGTTCTGTAGAACCCTTAAGCGATTGTGTAAGAGGTTATAAGTGCTACCATGAGTGTCCCCTGATTGACTTTTTATTAACTTTTCCGGAATTTTCTGTAAGAAAGCCTCTGCTTCTTTGAGAAGACGGCAATGTCAATAGCGGAAATCTTCTTGACTTAATAGGTGCGTGTTGTAAGCCAGCAACTGAGTGAAATACATTCGTAGGGGATGAGCGGGTGCCCACCCTTACCCTTAACCCCTGAACTACCGCTTTACCAGATTGCTACTGCTTTCTCAATAGCTTCATGCGCTTTTGCTACAGACTGCTGACGAGCATCATCATCCAAACCAAGGTTTTCCACATGGATGAATGAAAGATCTGTAATCCCAATAAACCCAAAAATGGCTCTGAGGTAAGGTTCTTGATAATCGTAAGCTGCAGCCGGACTTCCGGGTGTAAAACTACCACTACGAGCAGTGATAATCATGGCTTTCTTTCCTTCTTCAACTAGCCCTTTATAGGCACCTTGCTCGGTAACGGTGAAGGTACGACCAACGCGAACAATTTGGTCAATGTAAGCTTTAAAGGTAGAGGGCACGCTAAAATTGTACATCGGTACACCGAAGACATAGCGGTCAGCTGCTAAAAATTCATCGACTAAGGTCTCTGAGAGTTCAATTGCCTTGGTGAGTTCGGGTGTGCGTGCTGGCGGTGGTGTAAAGGAAGCCGCAATCCACGGTTCATCGACATGAGGAACTGGATTGTGACCCAAATCCCGGTAAGTGGCTGTATCTTGAGGATGAGTATTTTTCCAAGTTGTGACAAATTGATTGGAGAACTTGCGAGAAAAAGATCTTTCTCCACGTGGACTAGAGTCAATATGCAGAATATTTGCCATAAATCGATTCCTAATAGAAGTACAAGTGAACGGCTGTAGGGGCAGGTTTTAGCGATTAACTTATCGGCTTAAAAATCAATCTGTCAAGGAATGCTCCTACTCTTTTTTAACCGTACTAACTTTAAACGATGTAACGCTAATATGAAAAGTAGGCACTAAAAAGTAAGATACTTACCAAAAAGTAACGATGAAAGCTGAAGCAGAAAATCATAACAGGCTGACTTGTGAGGTTGAGTCCACACTCAAGGTGATTGGTGGACGCTGGAAAGTTTTGATTATTAGAGAGTTAATCGAAGGCGTAAAACGTTTTGGTGAATTGCAGCGATCTTTAAACGGAATTACTCAAAAAATGCTGAGCCAGCAACTCAGAGAGTTGGAAGAAGATGGAATTATTCATCGTGAAGTTTATCCACAAATTCCTCCCAAAGTAGAATACTCTTTAACGCTTTTAGGAGAAAGTCTGAAACCAATTCTTTATGCAATGCACGAATGGGGTATTAAATATTCATCGAAATCGGAATATTCAAAAGTATAATGATTTAGATTATAGCAATCCTAATTGATTTGTGAAAATGAAGACACAGATCACCGACGCCCGCGTATAGTTGTCGGGCTATCTTTTGGGCTATGCTTGGCTACTGACTATACTCAGTGCTGAGGTGAGTGATTGCCTGTTTGATCCAATCTTCTACGTAAGCGTCTTTGGGCAGTCCAATGTCTTCGCTGACAATATGCAAAGCGTGACTGACTTCACTAGCAGTGTAACCCAATGCTAGGAGTGTCATTTGTACCTCTTCTAAAATTCCTGGTGCGGGGCCACCTGTAGCTACAAATAATCCGGCTGACTTACGCCACTCGATCAACTTACTTTTCAGTTCTAAGCAAAGACGTTCTGCTGTTTTCTTGCCAACTCCAGGGGCTTGAATTAACAATTGAATATTGCCAGTGATAATTGTTTGAACTAAATCTGGGAGTTCTAAGGTGTCTAGTAAGGCGATCGCTATTGCGGCACCAATACCACTTACACTCAATAAGTGGCGAAACACTTCTCTTTCTCCTGGTGAACCAAAACCGTACAGTAACGGCACCTCCTCTCGGATTTGATAATGGGTGAAAATTTGCACTTCACCTCCTGAGGAAGGCAGTTGTTTTACCAGTCGGGCCGGAATTTGCAAATCGTATCCCATTCCATTGACTTCCAGAGTGAGAATACAGCGATTAGCACTACAGTTTTGAATACCAGCGACAATTCCTTTGAGATAACTAATCATTTTAAGAATCCAAAATGTTCTAAGCCTTCCAGTATGCCACCAGCACAAGAATTTTGTGCCAAGTAACGGTAGTGCCATTGGAGTAATTCGGGACGGGCATTGCCAACGATAATTCCCCGTTCTACTCTATTCGCGAATAAAGCAATATCATTGCCAGAATCGCCACAGACTACCGTATGCTCTGCTACAAATTTCCATTCTTGCCGGAGAAACTGTACTGCCTGACCTTTATCGCTGCTGTGAGGTACAATGTCAAGGTCTCTACCGCTACTGTAGATTAACTTTACATTTAATTTAGATTTCTGTAACTCTGACTCAAGTTGTGGTATTATATTAGATACTGATTCTTCAAGGAAAAAACTTACCTTAAAGGAACGCTGTTCTGAGTTTGGTTGTGGTTTTAACTCAGGAAACTGATTTGTTGTTGTCAGTACTCTGTCACGGTTCCATCCTGAGGAAATTTGTTCTGACCAAGCTGAGTTGGGAGTAGGCCTACCATCAAGGTTAATTTACGTTCCCACAGATAAGACAAGGGCGTCTGGATCTAAAAGGTTTTTTGCTTGTTTCAATTCTTGGTACAGAATAGGCGATCGCCCGGTGGCGTAAACAATCATCGTGCCGTATAATCGGCGATGTTGCTGTAGAGCGATCGTTCAACTGTGCCAGCGCCTGATCATCGCCCACGAAGGTATGATCTAAATCTGTTACGAAGAGAAATTTAGCCAAAGCAACCTCTGATTATCACCATTATACCAAAAAGTGTATGCCGTTTTGGTATTCTTGAGGGGCAAGTTGAACTGTTGCACTACAAAATAATTTGTCTGCTGACTTTAATATATTAGCAATCAGCTATTAGCATAAGGGTTAGACTACAGTTTGACTGTTTACAAAACTTACCATGATAGCTAACTGCCCAGAGGCTGATAGCTGATTGCTCACAAATCTAAGCCTTTGAGATTCTCATGGAGTCTGTGCAAAACAGGAGCGTTATGGAATGGCGAGTGTCCCAAGGTTTTCTCTTCGATTAGCTGCCAAGATCAACTTGAACCAGAACTTCAGAACCAGATTGGGAATAGCAATTGGCAGCATTGCTTTTCTACTGTCTATAGCAGCAAGTTTGATTGTTGGACACACCATCAGCGAACAGGTTAAATGCGATGTTGGTCGATCGCTGGCAGAACTTGCTTACCAGATGACTGACAAGCTAGACAGGGGAATATTTGAACACTACCGTGATCTTCAAACCATCAGCACACTTGACATATTCAGCAATCATTTTTCCAAATCGCCACAACGTGTTCTCTTGAAAAAGCTGCAAAGCACTGACAATGATTTTGCCTCGATAAGTTTAATTGATCGCAAAGGCTTTGTTGTTGCCAGTACTAACAAACTCTTAGAGGATAATATATTCTCACAAAATCCTCTGTTTGTCAAGGAGCAAAAAGCAAGTTATGTCAGTGATGAGCATAACGCGATGAAAGTGGCAGAATTATCACTGAGTCCAACTGGCAAACCGCTGCACTTTTTACATCTACGTGTTCCCGTGATAGATTTTCAAGGACATCCACAAGGGGTCTTGAGTGCTTATTTTAACTGGAATTGGGCTTATGAAGTAGAAAAATCCCTATTGCATTCTTTGGACGGCAAAATAGAAATATTTGTTCTCAGTCAAAATGGCGATTGGTTGTTAACGCCGCCAAAATTCCAGGCGACATCTCGATCCTTGAAAAGTCTTGAAGCGGCAAAGCGCGGATTGAATGACTACCTGATTGAAAATTGGTTTGATAATCACACTTATCTCACTGGCTTTGCCCAGAGCGTTGGGTATCGTGATCATCGTGGGTTAGGGTGGTTGGTGTTAGTCCGGCAGAAAACAGATGTGGTCTATACTACTGTATGGCATCTGCAACAGCAAATATTTATTTGGAATATGGTACTATGGGGATTGTTTGCTGTTTTGGGTTGGCTGGCAACGATCGCGCTCCCGAACCCAAGCTTAGCGGTTGCAGTGGCAGCAGACTGCAACCGCACAGGCGCTCGACAACCCAAGCAACTAGAAGACACTCGTTTGGCTTTGGAAAAAGAAAGAGAAATGAGTGAACTCAAATCCCAATTTATCGCCATTGCCTGCCATGAGTTTCGCTCACCACTGACGACTATTCTCTTGTCTTGTGACTTTTTACGAAACCACAGCGACAAAATATCAGAGGAGAAGAAACAGCGTCTTTTCAATCAAATGAAATCCAGCATCAAACACTTAAATCAGGTATTAGAGGATGTTCTGCTTATTAGTAGATCACAAGTAAGAAAACTACAGTTCAATCCCACCCCCCTCAATCTCACTAACTTCTGTCTAGATTTAGTCGAACAGCTACGGCTTAGTGCTGACGAACAGCATCATCTCAATTTTATCAGTCAATGTGCCTACGATTCCTATGCCGATGATCTGCCTCTGGTGGATGAAAAATTGCTGCGGCAAATCCTCACAAATTTACTTTCAAACGCGATTAAGTATTCGCCGCAAGGTGGTAATATCCAATTTAACTTGATTTGCGATCGCAATAGCGTAATTTTCTGCATTAAAGATGAAGGTATTGGCATTCCACAAGAAGACAAAGCAAATATCTTTACCTCCTTTTTTCGATGCAGTAATACAGGTAAACTGCCAGGAAGCGGACTAGGATTAACTGTTGTCAAAAATGCAGTTGAGCTACACGGAGGTCATATGACTGTAGAGAGTGAAGTTGGTTTAGGTACAACTTTTACTGTCATACTACCACTGAATTATACGATTGCGGGAGAAAAGAACTTTCAGTTTTTGTAAAAGCGTCAGTTGGCATCTGCCATACTTCTTCCTAGTTAACAATAAAATATCGTTACCAGGCTCGGCTTGGTAACGAAACGATCAGGTTAGTATTCAGCCTGAAGGCTTTTAAGGATTAAACCTGCTTCCAACACCAGTTAAAAAGAGTACCACCCAGTACCAGTTTTACAACTTCTAACACCCAGTAACTACCGTGTAGCAAATTCATGTTTGCGGGAGGTTCAATTGTCTCAAACAGGTTTAACTGAAGTCCAAGCGCAGACATTTGCGGGGTTAATAAATAAGTATCAATCAAACAGACTGTTACTAATATTACAGATAAAATAACGGCACTACGACGCCAGTTAGATTGAGTCTTGCTTAGAGCCAAAACAGCAGTTAATGCTAAGCCGGCGGTTAATAATTCAACTCGATTGAAATTCCAGAAAATTGTGTAGCCTGCTGTAGCGAAACTCGCTTGAGTCATCATGCCAGAAACATAAAGACTAGGCATAATTACCCAGTCTAAAATTAGGCTAGCACTGAGCCAGAAGCCCAAAGTCAACATGGCAACAGATTGCCAAATTGGACGCTTAAATTCTACGTTGGAAATAGCATTCATAAGGAATAATTGCCTGTGTGATGTCTTTAGTTTCTTACCTGACAAGTGGTTTTGACAAGAAATAGCAATTATCTTTTACAAAACAGTTAGCATCTTAACATTGTCATCACTTTTGTTTTTGCAGTTTGTTAATGAATGTTAAGATTTGAGTTGTGTTTTTAAGCTATAGCTCATAAAGACCTTGTTTCATGCTTCGGGGTAGCGTCTACTATCCGTTTTAGCACAGGGAGAAACTTTGGAAATTTATTTGGGTATTCTGTAGTCTATATTAGTTACAACTCTGTACAGGATAAAAGCGTGAAACGTTTTACTCTCGCTACTTTAGCTGTTTTGATCGGTGCTAGCTCTATTTTGGCTCTTTCACCAAATGCTAATGCTGAATCTCGTGACGAGTACTGTAGGCATCATCGTTGTGAAGGCAATCATCGTTATGGCGATAATAACGATAATCGTTACTCTAGAGATCGCGATCGCAATCATCGTCAACGTTACCGCTACTATGATCGTAGAGCGCATGAGTGGCGTTATGGGTATCGCTAGATAACTACTTACGAGTAGTCTAGCGTGACGTTAAAAGCGTCACGCTTTTGCTTGGACTTTGGACTCACGGATGCTATTGCTGCATCACTGCCTAATGCATAAATGACCGAAAATCGTAGGGCGCAGAGCAAATGGCTTTAGACATGGGGTAGCGTCAAAAATCGCACTTTTTGCTAAAATAGAACAAACAGGTCAATTGTTACGACCCTAGCTGCGGACTTCAGGGCTTTTGCGATTGCTGTTCGTTTAAATAACAACATATTTATTTCACATCTGACATTAAGAAAAATTAAGTAATTTTAATAACTCAGTAAAAAACCCACTCCCCATAATTTAACGATAAAAGCCCAGAAAAAGAAGGTATTTTAAACGTCAATGTTTTGATGTTCTCTGGGTATATACTGAGACGTGCTTGATAAAGGTACTCCGAAATCGCATCAAGAACATTTGTAGTTTTGTGTGAAGCTTGTTTATACATAATCACTAGAGAACGTGAAATCCATGCACATTAGTATTGCAGACGACATCAAAAAGCGGTCAAAAAGCGGTTTCACGCCGCGTGTGCTTTGCGGGGGTTAAAGATGAGCCAAGTGATTACAGAGTTAGTTGAGCAATGGCTAAAGAATACCGAAAATTCCTCACCCAGTAAGCAAACAGAATATGAAGAAAATATTGATATTATCAGCTAACCCGATTAATACAAGTAAACTTCGTCTGGATGAGGAAGTACGAGAAATTCAATCAGCTTTGTCACGTAACAGAAGTCGAGAAGAATTTCAACTCATTAGTCAATGGGCAGTGAGGATTAATGATTTACGTCGTGCTTTATTAGATGAAGAACCACAAATTGTACATTTTTCTGGACATGGTATTGTTACTGGTGGTGACGATTTAAATACCATCCACAAACAAACTAGAGAGTGTGAAGCTATCCATTCACACTCACAACCTAGTGGCATCGTTTTAGAAGATGACTTTGGGCAAGTGCAACTAGTTAGTACAAATGCACTTACAGAACTATTCGAGTTATTTAAAGACAA
Organism: Iningainema sp.; assembly: GCA_964657295.1. Taxonomy (GTDB): domain Bacteria; phylum Cyanobacteriota; class Cyanobacteriia; order Cyanobacteriales; family Nostocaceae; genus Rhizonema. The sequence goes on from CAZZVG010000076.1 coordinate 10,588, forward strand.
AGTTGAATGTATTTTACTCAACGCCTGTTACTCCGAATTTCAAGCTGAAGCTATTTACCAACATATTGATTGCGTTATTGGCATGAACAGTGCTATTCCAGATAACACTGCCATTAAATTCTCAGTGGGATTTTATGACGCTGTTGGTGCTGGAAGAACTTATGCAGATGCCTTCAAATTCGGACGCAACAATATAGAGCTTAACAATATTCTTGGTGATTCAATACCCGTTATTAAAAATCGAAATCAATCTAAATATTTATTCCCACCCAATTTTAAGGAGAAAAAAGCAAATATGGCAAGCGATGGACGCACTATTAATATGGGGAGCGGTAATTACAACGAAAAGATTCATGGTAACTATATACAAGGGAATTACTATGCAGGTAGTGAAAAACAAAGCCTTGCTGATACTGCTGCTGAGATTCAAAAGTTATTGTCACAGTTAGGTAATTCTTATTCTACTGATACGACTTTAGGAAAAATGCAAATCGCATCCGAGACAATTAAGAGCATTGAAAATAATCCCACTCTTACGGCACAATTACTCAGTGCATTGAAAACAGATGGAGTTGAAGCCTTAGCAAAATACCTCAATCATCCGGCAGCTAGTTTTGTCATTGCTGCGCTACATGATTGGCAGAAAACAGTAGGGGCAGGTTTGAACGATTGATTTTGTTGTGTTGTCAGTTAGCTAGTAAAACCTGCCCGTACAGAAATCAGGAGTAGGGGCAGGTTTGAACGATTGA
>CAZZVG010000077.1:0-11290 GCA_964657295.1 Iningainema sp.
TAAAACCACTAAGCCACCCCGCACCCCGCCTTCTGGGTTTGTGAGAGGGTTAACAGTGAGATTGACGCTGCGTTCGATTGGTTTGACACTGGTAGCACTCAGAAGTATCGGCTTGGAAGTCAGGGGAATATTCCAGGGAATGAAAATATCTGGGTAGGTGCGATCTTGCATCGCCAAAATATAAGTTTCATTGGTCTTATCTCCATTCGTAACTTCTGACTCCTGACTCCTAGCTCCTAACTCCTCACTGCTGACATGATAAAGTCCTACAGTCAAATTTTGCTCTGGAACAAAATGTTTTGCTCCAGTTTTTAAACTATCTTCTAGGCGTGTTTGTAAATTTTCAATCGGCACCACTTCCCAAACCGGTCGATCAATTAAATTTTCTTCCCACAGATGCTTGTTATTTTTGCCATTAACATCTCCTATTGGACAACCCAGAAGCGCTAGTGCCGCATCATTAATTGTCACAATTTTCCCCTCCATATCTGTAGAAATTACAGCATTTGACAGACTTTGGAGAATGTCTTTTTGATATTGTTTTTCTAATAGTACATTTTCAAATAACCGGGCATTTTCTAGAGCAATTCCTGCCTGAATATTAAAAGCCCGCATAAATTCTTCATCTGAAGCGGTAAAATAGCCTTGCTGCTTATTAATTAACTGTGTTACGCCGATCAATTCATTAGCTGAATTAAAAACTGGTAGACACAGAATGTTACGAGTTTCATACCCTGTCTTTGCGTCTGTTGTCGGATCGAAGCGGGGATCTTTATAAGCATCAGCAATATTTAGTCCCTTACCAGTAGAAGCGACATAACCTGCAATACCACGGTTAGAGGAAATACGAATTTCCATCATCGTTTGCCCATCTGCAGCCGCCACCTTTGTCCAGAGTTGCTGCATTTCTTTGCGATACAAAAACAGCGTGCTGCGATCTGCTTGCATTAAGATCCGGGCTTGCTCCATCACTATTTGCAAAGTCACTTCTAGATCCAGACTTTGCCCGAGTGTTTGAGTCGCACGTAAAAGAGCCGCAGCCCCCCTTTGATTGCGAGCCGCTACATAAAAAGACTGGCAGCTTTCTAAAATAATACCAATAGAAGAGGCAAAGTCTTGAAAACACTCTTCATCTTCACTATTAAAGGGAATCTCTCCAGCTTTATTCGCCAACTGCACAACCGCTACAACCTGGTTTTTACTACTTAAAACAGGCATACATAAGATACTATTCATCTTATAGCCCATTTGTTTTTCTAATTCTGAGCTAAAGAGTGGGTGAGCAGAGGTGATGTTCAGAAATTTTCCTGTACTGGCAACATGACCTGGAATGCCAAGATTGATGGGAGTGCGAATTTCTACATGTCTGTGAGTGTTCTTGTCGAGAATCTTTGACCATAGCTGACCTCGCTCATGATCAGCTAAAAAAATGGTAGTATGTTCGGCTTGGAGAATTTGACCAATTTTCAGTGTAATTGCCTCTAATACCTTTTCCAACATATTTTCGAGGGCTTCATTATTGATCAGCTCAATTGCCCTAATAAATTGTTGAAATTCGGCAGTGATAAAGTCGAGTAAGCAAACAAATTCGTTGAGAGAAAGGTCTTTGACGCGACTCAGAAGAGTTTGAGTGCGATCAACTTGAGTGAGTTCTGTTAATGTAGCCAAGACGCTACCAGTACTAAGGAGTGTCATGGGAATTTTGAATTGTAGATTGTAAGTGAGTGGAAATAAATATAACTATGTTACAAAACGTAACCACGCCGGAAAACTTACCGATGATAAATGATAAATGACGGCCATAACCAATTACGTTTATTTGCGCTCTCCTTACTGAGATTAGGAAATCGTTAGTTAGTGATTAACGGTTCCGATCTTTTTTAACAACAAAAAATCCAAAGTTCCACATTTTAAATTAGATTATGCCGCATTTACCAATCTTTCCGAATAGATGACCTTTTGATAGTAAGTTTGTAACTGGCGTGTAGCAGCTGCCCATCCCCAATTTTCTGCTTCTTTACGGGCATTTTGACGGATGATTTCTCGTTCTTGTTTCTGTTCTAAGAGGCTTATCGTTGCTGCGATCGCACTTTGAACATCTGCTTCCGGCTCAAAAAGATATCCGTTAACTGCGTCTGTAACAATGTCGGGAATACCACCAGAGCGGGCAGCTACCACCGGACATCCAGCTGCCATTGCTTCTAGAAGAACTAGTCCCAGTGTTTCTGTCCGGGACGGAAAGATAAAGGCATCAGCACTGGCGAAAGCAGAAGCTAACTCTGTTCCAGCAAGATACCCGACAAAATAGGAGTTTGTCCCGGCAAAGTGTTTTTCTAATGCTTGGCGATGAGGTCCATCTCCTACTAGTGCTAAACGCGCATTAGGAATTGCTTCTAAGATAAATTTGATACGTTCAATTTCTTTTTCTGCAGAAAGACGCCCAACATACAGTAACAAATGACTCTCAGGATGATTTTGAGTCAAACGCGATCGCATTTCCATGCTCGCCAAGTTAGGATGAAATGTTTCTGTATCTACACCCCTTTGCCATAAATCAAGCCTTTCAATGCCATGTTCTGCAAGTTCCTCTATCATCACTGTCGAGGTACATAAATTCAAGGCCGCTTGATTGTGAGCTGTTTTTAACAACTCCCATAGTAACCCTTCTAGCATTGCTAAACCGTAATGTTGCAAATACTTAGGTAGATGAGTATGATAAGAAGCTACTAGGGGTCTATTCAGAATTTTACTATAAAATATACCAGCTAACCCCAAAACGGCTGGATTTACCACATGGATAATATCAGGCTGGAAATTTTCTAATGTCTCGCCAATTGCCGGATGTGGCAATGCCAGTTTCAACTCTGGATAAAGTGGTAAAGGAAAACCAGAGACACCAAAGATTTTAGCCCCTTTGTATTCGGTAATACCACCATCCGGGGCAACCACTAGCACTTGATTGCCATTACGCTGCAAATGATCAACGGTGTGACGCAGGCGCGTCACAATACCGTCAACCTTAGGTAGAAAAGTTTCGGTAAACAGGGCAATTCGCATAATTAGCAGCGCTTCAGCGCTTCAGCTATCGGCTTAGTTGTTAACAATTGTGAAAATGACAGTCTATCTTTCGCATAGCGTCACAGACAGTCGAACAGCTTGCAGGCGGCACGACTGCTGATGTCAATACTATCTCCGCCAAGAAACTTTGGGTAGAATCTGGTTTTGATCAACTCGGTTTTGATACTTAACAGCAAAGTTCAACAGAGAATCAAGCAGAGAATCAGAGAGATAATGCGGTTGCAACCCAAGATCTAGTAATTTGGTGTTTTTGGCATTGAAGTAATGTTCCTCTTTTTCAATCCTCGGGTTTTCCAGGTTCGCGACTTCTACATTCAATCCAATTGCATTCCCGGCTTTTTTCACCATCATAGCTAAGTCGCCAACGCTGAATTGTTCGGTAAATTGGTTAAATACTCTGAATTCACCAGCTTGGGCTGGGTTAGCTAAAGCTATTTCTACACAGCGCACTGTATCTCGAATATCTAAGAATCCCCGAGTTTGTCCACCTTTCCCGTAGACGGTAAGCGGATGTCCAATAGCTGCTTGAATGCAAAAGCGATTCAGTGCTGTACCAAAAACTCCATCGTAATCTAGGCGGTTTATTAACAGTTCGTCCATCCCTGTTTCTTCAGTCAAGACGCCGTAAACTACACCCTGATTTAAGTCTGTTGCTCGCAATCCCCAAATCCGGCAAGCAAAATGGATATTGTGGCTGTCATGAACTTTGCTTAGGTGATACATACTTCCCGGCTGCTTGGGATATGGAAGGGTGTCCTTGCGCCCATTGTGTTCAATAGTGATGTACCCTTCTTCAATATCAATGTTGGGTGTGCCGTATTCACCCATTGTTCCCAATTTGACTAAGTGACAGTCTGGAAAGTCTTCCTGCATTGCATACAGCAAGTTTAAGGTACCAACTACGTTATTTACCTGGGTGGAAACTGCGTGTTCGCGATCAATCATCGAAAAAGGTGCTGAGCGCTGTTCACCAAAATGCACGATCGCATTTGGCTCAAACTTATGCAGTGCCTTTTTGAGAAACTCGTAGTTAGTAATATCGCCAATGTACAAGTCAATAGATTTACCACTCAAATCATGCCAGCGCTGGAGGCGTTGCTGAATTGGCATAATTGGGGTAAGAGTTTGGACGCCGATTTCGTTATCCCAGTGTCGTCGCACCAAACTATCTAAAATCCCGACTTCATAACCTTGATTGGAAAGGTAAAGTGCAGTTGCCCAACCGCAATAGCCGTCTCCGCCAATAACTAGGACTTTCATTCTCACCAGTTTTTACTCGCTGATAGCTAAATCTATCAGGTTTGTGTCCCTTCTTAACATCAAAGATTGCTTCGTTGGGAAGCACGAGAGTGAAGAATTACTCCCGAATTTTGTACTGTTGGGCAATGTAATTAAAAAATCGGTAGTAATCACCAAATTGTTGGCGATCGCATTGCCCTTGCCAATAGTAGTTCACATGAGCGCGTGTCAGTTTAAGTTTCATTTCGACTTGAGTTTTGCCAACTTCTATTGTCAGCACCCCTGACACTCCTTGGGCAGTTTGGAAGTTGGGATTGGTTGATCTGTTCGTGTTTTCATCCTCAGATAAGGACGGTAGCTGATTGCCTGCCCAACCGATCATCTTTACAGAAGGATGGAGTGGCGATACAAAGGTGATGCCATCATCGTTTTCAGGCAGTGATCCAGAAATCCAGTTACTTGGATATGGAAATTCAAAGCCATAACGCCAATTATTATAGGTTTTCCATGTGATTTCCGATTGTGTCATTCTTGCACTACAGCCCGACAGCATAACCGCTACGGCAATAGTTCTGGTGATCGCATAAATTTTTCTCTCCCAACCACTAGTTTTAACGGCAGTCCACATCTCCTTTTACCTTTTTGCTTGTTTCTAGCATACAGTTAAGTGCCTCTTATCCTCCTTTTATTCATTTTTTGGGAAACAGGTAAAGAAATGTAACAAAATTGCTGCTAAAACGTCTTACTGTCTTGACAAGAAAAAGTTCAGGATTTATCGTAGGATACATACCCGGGTAAGACTGTTGAAAAGTTATATGCAGCCAACTAAGCAAAAGGTTACTTTATATTTGTCGCCTGACCTGCACAAAAGGTTGAAGATTCGGTCAGCAATCGATTCGGAGCCAATGTCAGATGTCGCGGAACGTGCATTAGGTTTTTACTTAGCAAATTCAGAGTTAGTGGAAGAAGTGGAAGCTTCAACATATGGCAGGTCTCACCGAGTTTACTCCTGTCCTGATTGTGAAAGCTCATTAGTAATGCGTGATGGGGAATTGGTTGCTTTAGGCAAACAACCAGGACTGATCGGCAAAGAGCATCTTCCCATCGAGAAAATGGAACAAGAAGAAACACCTAAAAAAGGCGAGGAAGAGTTAGTTCCTTGTTAGAAAGGAGGGGATTCATGTTTCCGCTATCTTTGTCAAAAGCCTAAAAGCCATCTCAGTAGTCTCTGTTTAAGGTCTCAAGTAGGTCGATGTATGAAAGAAGAGCTCAATATTTTAGTTCAAGCTCAATACCCTCTAATCTACCTTGTGACCTCCGAGGAAGAGCGAGCCGAGCAAGCAATTTTTACAATAGCCTCTTCGTCAAAGCCGCAGCGACGACTATATATTTGGACAGTAACCCACGGGATCGTGGAGTACGGTCAACCCAGGAATGTCACTCAGCATAACACGGTGTCTCCAGAGGCAGCAATTGAGTGGATTATTCGGCAAAGAGAACCGGGTATATTTATTCTTAAAGATTTACATCCGTTTATAGATGCACCGGCGACAACAAGGTCATTACGAGATGCGATCGCCAGTTTTAAGGGTACGCAAAAGAATATCATATTGATGTCACCGATGCAGCAAGTCCCAATCGAGTTGGAAAAGGAAGTTGTCGTTCTCGACTTTTCCCTACCAGACATGGGTGACTTGAATAAAGTATTAACTCATCATATAGAGCAAAATCGCGGCAGAAAATTGTCAACCGAAGCCAGAGAAAAGCTTCTGAAGGCAGCTTTAGGTTTAACTAAAGATGAAGCGGAAAAAGTCTACCGTAAGGCACAGGTAACTTCAGGCCGTTTGACGGAAGATGAGTTACATATAGTCTTATCCGAGAAAAAGCAAATTATTCGGCGCAATGGTATATTAGAATACATAGAGGAAGATTCAACCATTGATGTTGTCGGCGGACTGGAAGAACTGAAGAAATGGCTAAAGCAACGCTCCAACGCTTTCACAGAAAGAGCAAGGGAGTATGGGTTGCCACAACCGAAAGGGATGTTAATTCTGGGAGTTCCGGGTTGCGGTAAATCATTAATTGCCAAAACAACCTCTAGGCTTTGGGGATTACCACTGCTAAGGTTAGATATGGGTCGAGTCTATGATGGCTCAATGGTAGGACGTTCAGAAGCAAATTTGCGTAATGCTTTGAAAACAGCGGAATCGATATCACCAGCAATACTATTTATTGACGAGTTAGATAAATCATTTGCTGGAACGACTGGTTCTTCGGATTCTGATGGTGGGACTTCAAGCCGAATATTTGGGTCTTTCCTAACGTGGATGCAAGAAAAGAAATCACCGGTGTTCGTGATGGCGACAGCCAACCGAGTAGAACGCTTGCCTGGGGAATTCTTAAGGAAAGGTCGCTTTGATGAAATATTCTTTGTAGATTTGCCCACTGCGGAAGAACGTCAAGATATTTTCAATATTCACCTGACTAAGCGCCGCAAAGACATATCACGCTTCGATCTAGAACAACTAGCCAAGATGTCAGATGGTTTTTCTGGGGCAGAAATTGAACAGGCGATCGTCGCTGCAATGTACGAAGCCTTCGCCCAACAAGAACGGGAGTTCACCCAACTAGATATTATTGCTGCACTCAAAGCTACACTGCCGCTGTCACGCACGATGCAAGAACAAGTTACAGCCCTTCGAGACTGGGCTAGACAGCGAGCAAGACCCGCCGCAGCCTCCGTTGCTGAATATCAGCGAATGGAGTTCTAAAAAGCTTTCCCTGCTAACACAGGGGGAAAGGCTAGCGCCAAATGCTAGCAGCTATGAAAAAACCGCGTAATATAAACGCGGCTTCGCCTAAAACAAACCGTTGTCCTGTTGTCAATCTTCTCTTTGGAGGAAACCCAAATGTCTCATTTTAGCACTCTGCGGACCAAAATTACCGATGCTGAAATCCTCAAGTCTTCTTTGCGTGACCTGGGTATCACCGTGAAGACCGAAGCTGATGTCCGTGGCTATAATGGTCAGCGCGTTCGCTCTGATATCGTTGCATTATTAGAAGGCGAGTACGACCTCGGTTGGTCTCGCAACAGCGATGGTTCTTTTGACCTCATCGCAGACCTGTGGGGCGTTGCTAAGAAGCACAACCAGACCGAACTGATCAACTCAATCAATCAGAAGTACGCTGTTAACAAAACCTTGACCGAAGTCAAGCAGCGTGGTTTGCAGAATGCTAACGTCAAGTTGGTATTGCAATAAGTAATTTCTCTGCTCGTTCCCAGAACAGCACGGGTTAACCTAATTAATAGCGGTTAGCCCGCTTTTTTTCCGGACTGGGAGTTATCTCAGTCCTTATTACTTTTTTAGAACCCGGTTTCAAACAGAAATCGGGTTTTTACCATTGTCTCATGCGATCGTCGCATTCGCCTGTAGGGAAAACCAAGAAAATTACGGGCGATACGGCTTAAGCCTTTGCCAAAGGCATTGCATTTGTCGCAACTGATGAAGTTTAGCAAACAACGCTTATTGTACCATGACGATGTTCAGGTTTAGGCTTTATTAGGATTTCTACATCGTTGCCAAGCGCATTCAGAAAATAGAGTAATCTATCAGTTGAAAAACCTGATAGTCTGCCTCGAATTAATGCTGAAACTTTTGGTTGATCAATGCCTAAGATTTCAGCAGCTTGAACTTGCGTAAAATTGCGGTATTTAATAGTTTCACTGATTTTTCGTACTAGTTGAGCTTTCAGCAATCTTTCTTCAGGATGAGATAACCCTAAGTCAGCGAAAATATTCCCACTACTAACATTAACATCATTTTTTTGAGTCATTTTGTTGCTCCTTCTGTTTAGCCGGTTGCTCTAAGTAGTCTTCATATGCGCTTTTTAATCTTTGTTGAATCAATTTGATATCTTGTTGTGGAGTGGCTATACCATGTCTAGATTTTTTTGAAATGCATGTAAAAGATAGACAACCCCTGCAAATTTTACAGTGTAAATTGCTCGGTATGTGTCACCATCAAAATCATCTACAATTTCTAAAACTCCGGCTCCTGAAAAGCCGCTTAAAGGTTTTGCATCCAGATGTTTATCACCATGTTGTGCCAAGTCTAGAGCATAGCCCATTACATCTTGCACATCATCGGGAAATTTTTTCAAATCATCTAAAGCACTGCCAATCCATTTCAGAGGTTTTTCTGGCTTTTTGTTCATGTAATATTTAGTATGCTAAATCTAGCATACTATGTCAATCACTAAATTTTGGCTGTATCAAAAATATTCGATGTGAACCAATATGCCCTATCATCAAAGCTGCTGCTGAGCGAGTTAGGGTAGGCGAAGGCTTATCTGTTCGCCGTCTCCCCCAGAGTTTACCACCCTCTCTGTACAAGAATAGAGAAATCTCAACTGTACAAAACTGTACAAACCAATTATTCCCAACAGGAGTGTAATCTTTATATTGGTTTCGCTTACCCCACCTAAAATTTAGATATTTTTATAGTATTTTTAGGTGGGGTAAGCGAAACATTCTTTGTTCAAACTTAGCTATCTTAGCGTGCGTGTGCGGTTTTTTTTATCGGTATTCAAGGGAGTCATCAGATCCTTTCTAGGAATCTTGTACAGTTTTAAGGCAGGAGTTAGTATGACCGTTTAAGCGAACCTGCAATCTAAAATCCGAAATCTATAATCTAAGATTGGTTGAGCCATGTCCAAACCAATAGAAGTCCGCAACCCCCGCACAGGCAAATTTGACTACGTGATTGTACCACCACCGCAGAAGTTGTTGGTACTACAATGTAATCGTTTACGGAGGTTTCAAGTCAGCTGGCGACAACTTGGAATCGCAGGACGAATTGCCGCTCTACAGCAGTGGAAGCAAGCGATAAAATTGTTACACGATAAACTGACAGAAGCATTAGTTAATGACACCGGAAGATTGTCCATCTCAGTATTGGAAATTGATTCATTACTAGACTGTATTGAACACTGGTGTCAATTAGCGCCAGATTTGCTGCAAGAATCTCAACAAGACACACCAATTTCTTTTATCCAACTGCATCAAACTTTCGTTCCTTACTCTTTAGTCGGGTTGATTAGCCCGTGGAATTTTCCTTTATTGCTCTCAACAATTGAGATTATTCCGGCATTGCTAGCTGGTTGTGCGGTGATTGTCAAACCGAGTGAGATTGCTCCGCGCTTCATGACACCTCTACTCAAAGCACTGAACACAGTCCCAAAATTACGCGATGTGTTAACTTTTGTTGAAGGAGGAGACGAAACAGGAGCGACTCTGATTGAATGTGTAGATCTGGTTTGTTTTACTGGTAGTCAGGCAAAGGGACAAAAAGTTGCAGAAGCAGCAGCGAGGCAATCTATTCCGGCTTTATTGGAATTGTCTGGGAAAGATCCGGCGATAGTCTTAGCATCAGCTAATTTGGACTTAGCAACCTCAGCAATTTTGTGGGGTTCTGTCTTCAACACCGGACAATCACACCTGTCTATTGAGCGTATATACGTGGCTGAATCTATTTTTGAAGAGTTTGTCGAACGACTCGTGATCAAAGCGCAACGCCTCAAGCTTGCCTACCCTACAATTGAAAGTGGTGAAATTGGTCCGATTATTGCAGAAAAACAAGCAGCAATTATCAGTGATCATCTCATCGACGCATTGGAGAATCAAGCAGTGATTCACTGTGGCGGTGAAGTTGAGAATAATGGAGGAGGTTGGTGGTGCCGCCCTACAGTTATGACTGCTGTCAAGCATTCCATGAAAGTGATGACAGAACAGACATTTGGACCAATTATGCCTATTATGTCTTTTTCGACAACTGATGAAGCACTTCATTTGGCGAATAACTCAATTAATAAACTGAGTGCTGCTGTTTTCGCCTCGTCGGAAGTAGAAGCGCTGGGAGTGGCACGCCAAATAGATGCTGCTGCTATCAGTATCAACGACGCTGGTCTTACCGCTATTATGCACCAGGGAGAGACAAATTCCCGCAAATTTTGGGATTTGAGTGGATTACGCAGTTCGCCAACAACGCTGAAACATTTTATGCGTTCAAAAGCCTTTTTGGTGAAAACAACCCCTGCGATTGACCCTTGGTGGTTTGATAATTAAGTAGGTAAGTGGAAATAAAAAGAAGATGGTAGTAGTGAGCTACAATTTGGGAAGACGCACGTTATTAGTTTCAGAATTTTAAGAGAATATGCAGAAAATCACGCAGATTGTCAAGAAATATTAAGCAATTGCTATAAGATTGCTACTAAAGGGCAATGGAAAAGTTTAATTGAAGTACAACAGGTTTTTCCGAAAGCTGAAGCTGTTAGTAATGTTACCGTCTTCAATGTTAAAGGAAATAAATACCGCTTGATTGTTAGTATAGAGCACGAATGGCAATTAATTTATATTAAATATATTTTAACCCATGCAGAATATGATCAGGATGGATGGAAGAATGACTCTTACTTTTAATCCAGAGAAATACAAGGAATTATTAACGGCTTATCTTCCCAAGCTGATCAAAACTGAAGCCGAAAATGATCACGCTTTAGCCATTGTGGAAAATTTAATGCACAGGGAACGCACTACAGAAGAAAATGAATTTTATCAGTTGTTAATTACTTTAATTGAAAAGTTTGAACAAGAATATTATCAGCCGATTCAGCAGAATGAGCCTGTATCTATGCTCTTCTTCTTGTTAGAAGAATCTAGTAAAAGTAGAGATGATTTGGTGGCTGTTTTGGGAGCAGAAGGTTTGGTTGATAATATTTGTAATGGACAAGAGAAGATAAATTTAGAACTAGCCCAAAAGCTGGGAGAGTTTTTTCATGTTGAACCGAGGTTATTTGTGAACTAAAGCTGATTTTCTTCAAAATTGACCGAACAAGGCAAAAGTTAAAAGTTAAAAGGCAAAAGAAAGAAAAAAAGGTTTCAGAGCAAGTAAATTTATTTATGGAAAACCAAAAA
>CAZZVG010000078.1:0-11290 GCA_964657295.1 Iningainema sp.
GCTTTATTGCTAAATGGGTAACAATATCCTGTCTCCTGTATTCTAACAACTGTCAGGGCGGGTTTCACAATATTTTTCGTTTCCACAAGACGAGTTATACAATTAAACCCACCCCTACTAATAACTAACAACTAACTATGGATCTCACAATCGAATGTCAAAAGCGTCCAGAAGGCAGTAAGCCAAATGCTTTGCGCCGTTCTGGAAGAATTCCGGCGAATTTGTACGGTCATAAGGGGACTGAGTCAATTGCTCTCACCCTTGATAGCAAAATTGTTGAGCGCTTGCTGAAAAAAAATGTTGTGAACAGCACTTTGATCGATCTGAAAATTACAGATATTTCCTGGCGGGGAAAAACTTTGTTACGAGAGGTTCAAACTCATCCGGCAAAAGGGACACCTTACCATCTTAGCTTTTTTGCTGTGGCAGGTCATGGTGACACTGATGTAGAAGTGCCCGTACATTTTGTTGGAGAAGCTGTAGGTGTGAAGCTAGAAGGTGGTGTCCTAGACACCCAGGTTACACAACTACAAGTGCGTTGCTCGCCGGAAAACATTCCACAAGTCATTGAGGTAGATGTGTCCCAAATGCATGTGGGAGAAACTTTGCAGATCAAGCAACTTGTTTTGCCTGAAGGTGTAACTGCTCTGAGTGAACCAGACCAAATTGTTGTTACAGTTTTACAGTCGAAAACAAGTGTTGAAGCAGAAGCTGTGATTGAGTTAGACACTGAGTCAGCACCAGCAACTGAATCACAAGCTACCTAAAGTTTGTTATAGTTACTGAGGAAACCAGGGATTACAAAAGCAGATGTTGGCTTCTATCTAGTTTTGGCTAGAAGTAAGTCGATATTTGCAGGTAGTAAAACCCTGGTTTTTTATTTAACCGCCCTGACGCCAAGAGCGCAAAGGAGAAAGATGGCAGTTTCTGTTCCGGCTTTGATTGAGCAAATGTTACAGCCTGGGTTTTATCCTCACCCTGTAAAGGAGCCAATTCAATTAATTCAGACGCATATTTCTTATGTGTTGTTGACTGGGAATGATACTTATAAGGTAAAGAAGCCTGCAAATTTTGGCTTTTTAGACTTTTCCACGTTACAGTCTCGGCAACATTTTTGCCACGAAGAGTTGCGCTTAAATAAGCGGGGAGCAGCAAAACTTTATCTGGAGGTTTGTGCTGTGACTCTGGTGGGGGAGCAGTACCAGTTGGGGGGAACTGGAGAAGCCGTAGAATATGCGCTTCATATGCTTGAGTTTCCTCAAGATGCTTTGCTGAGTACCATGTTTGAGCAAGGTAAGTTGAACGACTCGCACATATCAGAGTTAGGGCGAGTTGTCGCTGAATACCATGCTCATAAAACTGAGACGAATGATTACATCCGCTCTTTTGGTGAAGTATCACAAGTTCGTGCTTCGATTGATGAGAATTACGCGCAAACGATGAAGTATATTGGTGGTCCTCAGACACAAGCACAGTTTGAGGAAACAAAGCGATATACAGATAATTTTTTTGCAGAACGTCCAGAATTATTTGCTAGCCGAATTCAAAAGCACCATATTCGAGAATGTCATGGAGACTTGCACTTAGCAAATATCTGTCTGTGGAAGGATGAACTTTTGCTGTTTGACTGCATTGAATTTAATGAGCCGTTTCGCTTTGTTGATGTCATGTACGATGTCGCGTTTACGGTGATGGATTTAGAAGCACGCCATCGTCAAGATTTGGCTAATGTGTTTTTGAATACTTATGTGGAGCAAACAGGAGACTGGGAAGGTTTGCAGGTGCTTCCTTTGTATTTGAGTCGTCAGGCATATGTGAGAGCGAAGGTGAATTCGTTTTTGTTAGATGATCCTAGTGTGCCAGCATCAGTTAAGGAAGCGGCGGCAAAAACTGCGGCTGATTATTACTTGCAGGCTTGGGATTATACCAAACCACGCCAAGGTGAATTGATTTTGATGTCGGGATTGTCGGGTTCTGGTAAGAGTACGACGGCACGGTATTTAGCTGGTAAATTGGGAGCAATTCACCTTCGTTCGGATGCAGTGCGGAAGCATTTGGCAGGAGTTCCTTTGTTAGAACGTGGTGGGGATGATTTGTATACAGAGGAAATGACGCAGAAAACTTATGCACGGCTGTTGGAGTTGGGGATGATGTTATCCCGTGCTGGGATGAGTGTGATTTTGGATGCTAAATATGATCGCACTCTGTTACGGGAGGCGGCAATCGCTCAAGCTCAGGAATTCCACATTCCCCTTCAGATTATTCACTGCACGGCACCAACAGAGGTTTTGCTTTCTCGCTTAGAAAACCGTACTGGTGATATCGCTGATGCCACAGCCGATTTACTGACTTCCCAGATTCAACAAGCTGAACCTTTTACGGAAAAAGAAAAACCATTTGTCAAAATTGTGGACACAACTCAACCACAAGATGCACAATTAAAAGAAGTCCTGAGAAGCTAGCGTCCTCCCTTGTGATGCTCTGCCGACGCTCCAACTGGAGCAAGACGCTACTCGCGCAGCGTCTCCCTGAGTGAGTAGGTCGCGAACGGCACTGGCTCCCGTTGAGGCGACTGGCGTTGCTTGAGTATGTTATTTTTAACTTCAAGTGCATTCAACTGTTGTGCATTTCTTTATGCTTAAAGTTCCCAAGGCGCGGGAGAAACTCTCAACAGGAATTTTCTTCGCCGGCAAAACTTTTGTCCAAATTCGTTTTTAGATCCAGAAAAATTATTTCTGATCTCAGATCAACTTCCCCTCTTATTCTACTTAAGCTAGCCAGTCGCCTCAACTTTGGGAAGCTTTCCCCAGGCGCTGGCTCCTCAGAAATCAGGACTCGATTATGGCAGAAAATAAAACCTCAGGCATTTCTGGAATCGTATTGACTCAACTGCTATTTGGGTTATTTTTGACTCTCGTCTTGATCGTGAGCGGAAACGAACCAGCTCTCTCGCTTTTCTTAGGCACATTGGGTGGTGTAGCTGTAGGCTGGTTTACAACTACAACTAAAACCGGTCCTCAATCTCAAACTGTAGCTTCTGCAGAAGGTATTGATGCTGGGCTAAAATATTGGTTATTTTTCTTACTGGGCTTCGTCGTTTGCGGGTATAAACCACCCATGAGTATCTTTTTGGGTGCAATGGCTGGTTTCGGAGGCGGCTGGACTATTGCTTGGTGGAAAAGCAAGGAAGAAACGAGAACTCAGTTACCAACTGAAACGATAGAAGATGTCGATGGTGAACTTCTTATCGATACAAGTGCTACCAAACGGCGTAAAAGAAAACAGACTCGCCGTTATCGTCGTTCTCGCGGACCGATTAATTTTATGTTTTGGAGAAGGTAATATTTTTTATTGATTAGCGGTTAGTGGTTAGCAGAACAACCAACAATTAACAAAAGATCGAAAATGTTTTTATATCTCTCTAAGTTGTTACCGCTCTTCTTTTATCCGTTGGGAATAGTCTGCGTGATTTTACTAGTGGCATTAGTGACCGTATGGAAAAGACCACGGACTACAGCGATCGCCATTACCCTAGTACTATTTGTCTTGTTATTCAGTAGTAATGGCTGGACTTCGCGGTTGTTGGTGCGCTCGCTCGAATGGCAAAATCTTCCTCTGGCAAAAATTCCCGAAGCAGAAGCAATTGTCGTCTTAGGTGGTGCAACTAAACCAGCTTTGCCGCCACGACCAACAGTAGACTTAAACGAACACGGCAATCGCGTCATTTATGCTGCCCAACTTTACAACCAAAAAAAGGCTCCTATCATTATTCTGAGTGGTGGTCGCATCGATTGGTACGGCAAAGGTTCACCGGAGTCGGCGGACATGGCAACAATTCTTACCTCGATTGGTGTACCACCAGATGCTATTATACAAGATCCTAACTCTCTCAACACATATGAAAATGGAGTGAATGTTCGGAAAATTCTCTCCTCCCGTGGCATTCAACGTGTATTATTAGTTACTTCGGCAATTCATATGCCGCGATCGCTCCTCATCTTTAAACATCTTGGTATTGAGGCTATTCCTACACCCACTGACTTTGCTGTCAGTGAGGATGACTTGCAACAACTTACCCGTACCCCGAAAGCGGCAATTCTCAACCTCATACCTGATGTAGACAATCTCAGCCAATTTACTGGAGCTTTAAAAGAGTACGTTGGAATCGTTGTCTATCGCTTGCGTGGTTGGCTGTAGATAAGAGTGAGGGGAACACAACTTAGTTCTGTTCCCCCTAAAAATTGCCTTGGAGCGTTCAAGAGTTAAATAAGAGTAATAATTAAGTAAGTAACTTCCTAATTATTCCTCACTCCGCGCCTCCTAACTTAATTTATGTCTAGAGATTTACCACATATTATGCCATCACCTCAACCTCAAGTTGAGGAAATTTTCGTGACTCATCAAACAACCTACCAGTTTTACCAGGAGGTTCAGACGAGATCAGAGTTTAAGCAGCATTGTGAGTGGTACCAGACAACAGCACAGAGAAATCGTCAAGATCTAGAAAGAATGCGCGGTGAAATCAATTTTTTCCAGTTTTTTCGTCGTAAATGAGCAATTTAAACTGTTTCTAGCTCACTTTCGCGTAAGTGGGCTTTAAATTTTTTACTAAACCGTACTTGAAACGGTAAGTTAGCGCTAACAGGTTTACCGTGCCATTGGTTGACAATGCCTACCACTTCACCTTCCGATCCTTTGAGGTCAAAAGCCTTACCACGATGATCAGGATGATGATAAACCATGACAGATTCTTTAACACGGACGCGATCGCCAATATTCATCTTAATATTCACACCTAGCTTCTGTTCCACAAGTGTCTCCACAGCCATCCGATTCTGAAAACGCGTTCAAATTTAACATTTGTTCCTACTTCAAAGGCAGTGAAGGCACTAACCCAACGTGCAGGATGTTACAGTCAATCTGAACTACCCTTTCCTCATTGATAGAAGCATTTCAGTCTCCATCAATTTCAATACCACACTGTAGGCAGTAATAAGTTCGCTCTGACAAAGAAAAGGATTTTTTCACTGCTTTTCACTTGGCAGCAAGTTTTGTGACTGGGATAGAATTTATCCTTGACCACAAACTTACTACCGCGTATGCGACACTGACAAAAACCCAGATTTGCGATCACTTTAACTCGTTTGCAATCATTCGTCATTATCGAGCCGCTACAAACCTCAATCCTGATCCCGCTCTGACTCTTAGCGACATAGGTCATGATTTCGTTGCGAACATCTTGACAAATATTAATGATCTTACGAGCCAACCTTGTTGTCGTCATCTGAGTCTTGTTCAAGTTTGCCGAACTGATGTGTTGGCGACGATGAAACCACTGAAGTTGAGCTAGTATTTTTTCATACTTATGGTAGCTTTTCACGCCCTCAAACACTTCACCTGCAGACCAGTTAGCTAAGTGCTTTAAGTACAAATCTATACTAAATATCTTAAGAATTTGTTTGCACAACCTCAGCACCCAATTATAAGCGTGTCGAGCCGTTCCTGCATATCTGGCTAACAAACTGTTCTGAACCTGATTAAGTTTTAAGGTGGTTTTGCTGCTTAGCAACATAAGTGAGTGTTTGTTAGTGTTTGTTAGCCAAACGACCAGCGTTGATTAACTCTCATTGAAGAATTCAGGCTCTTATTTAAGTTGCCATACCCACAATGAGCTTTAATCATTTTATCTTCACACAAGATTGTCACTACTATGCAAAACTCACCTGATTTTGATTCAGTTTTATCAGCCTATAGACAGAACCGACTTCAATTCCTTCTTCGTTATAATCGAGGAAGAGTGTGAATCGAGTACACCTGTTAGGTAAAGCGTATTCTTTTGAAAAGTCTCCCACCGCAGTTAATCTGATTGCAGGGCTTTTCTCTGGTATATGCATCCATAGACAGGTATACCAGAATGCAAACAATATCTGCTGTTGCCTGCATCTGTGGAAATTTCATTGCAGAAGTGTCAGTGCTTTTTCAAAAGCTTGCACTAAGGTATAGGTATTGATGATGCTTGCTATAAATTTAACTATGGCAAGCAGTTTGGAACTTCTTCAGCCGATTCTTACTCTAGAGTAGTAGAAGTGAATAGCGTTTCTTGCTGTACATCTGTTTTTACCTTCCTAAAACATCTATACGTACTGGGGCTACGCCACTGCCCATCATTCCTAAAATCCTTGCTGCTGCAGCAGAAAGGTCAATAACTCGGCCCCGAGCATATGGTCCCCGGTCATTAATTCGCACTACCACAGATCTGCCATTGTGTGTATTGGTAACGCGGACTCGTGTACCGAGGGGTAGGCTACGGTGAGCTGCTGTCATTCCTTCAGGATTATATCTTTCGCCTCCGGCTGTTTGACTTCCTGAACCATCGTAGCCGTACCAAGAAGCCATACCTTTAAGACTGATTCGCACCGGGCCAATGGAAAATTCTTGTGGCAACTTTGGTAATCGCAGTGGTGAATCGGTAATCTTGCTGAGTGGAGATACGTTACCTATGAGTTTCCGCAAACGATTAGTTGCTTTTAATGCGTCTTGCGCGGGATCATTTGTTGTTTCTGAAAGTTGTGTCTGACGATTGATCTCAACAAGGTCTTCACCATTGACTTTGATCACATATCGACCATTTGATTGACTTTTTTGTTGATCTGCTGTCCAACTTACCGTAATTTTACTTGCATCTACATTGTCACGCCTTAGCTGGTTAAGCCTAACTGCTACTACTGTAGCCCTCTGCACCGGGTCATCAATAGATGCGCTAGCCTGGGTGTTATTATCTGCAATTTTCCCACTTGTTGCCTCTTTTGTCGAACCCTCAACATGCCCAACTACACCAACTTTGGTTCCTGTTGTGGCAACAGGTTGTTTCCCTAAAAAGGTGAGAACAGGAGTATTGTGGACATATAGAGTTGCCGCTTGATGACCTGCCTGGTCATGAGTGATAACCTTGGTAATCACCGCAGCATCTGAGGCACGTTTTTCTGCTTGGTTTCCTACTGGCGATTGGTACTCTCCGACTTTCACGACATCATTAGTCGGCAAAGATGGTGAGTTTGGAGCCGATTGTTTGGTAGTTTGGGCACGACCAATTGACGGAATCCCCAAAATAGTAGCAAACACTACAACAGTCCAAAAATGTCTTTGATTCATGCGTCCGATTGTAAAGCGACTGAAGAACTGAGATGTGCCAAATTGCAGGTTTTACTGCTACAAAATAGTACGTTTCTCATAAAGTAAAACTCGTTCTGCTTTCACTTTTTGCTTGTAACTGCAACAGATTAGCACGAACTACCATGCATGGGGATCAGGGTTCTAGGGGAATTTTGGAAACATTGCTCGAATTTCCACTCAGTTTTTCATCGCAAAATCTTTATCAAAAGCGGCTCTTGGCTCTTTTGAATTTTTTTTGATTAATTAGAAATTTTATTGGTAAAGCCTAACAATATTTAAGAATCAAATTAATCGAGAGCTATAAAGGCTTGCTTATAAATTCAATTAATGATATTTTGTCGGGACTTACATAAAAATTGCCAAAAATATTAATTTATTGAACCGCCTTGTCCTGTCGGACACGCTCCAGAAGACGCTAGGAGCGCCAAGAATTAGTAGAGTTTGCGATACCCGCAGGCTTCGGCTTAAGTCGTATCAGCCTATTTATCTAAAAAATTTGGCTTTACACGTAAAAATAATGAAATCATAAGTATTTTTATGTTCCCAGAAGATTTACAGATGAATTTATATAGTGAGTTGTTTAAATCACTTGATTTTCAAGTCTGTTTACAAATCGCTACTCATCTTTTAGTGCGCCCAACAAAAACGAAGTAGTCATCGCTGTAATCTTTAACAGCATTGAGTCTTCAAAAAAGACTGTGATTAATTTTATTGAGAGAATAGTTAAATTCCACATAAAGTTTAGATACTAATTTACATTAGCAATGTTAACTAAATTACAAACAGGCTGCAAGTACCAGCTTTAAGTAGTTAGCTATACTCATGAATTTTGTAGAAAAAGGTAACATCACTTAATTTTTTCTACGTCATATAGTTATAGAGTGTTAAATGCTGAGATCAAACTCATGGATTTACCTGACTTTTCACCGAAAATCATAGAGCGCAGAGCAAATGGCTTTAGACATGGGGTAGAGCTAGTGCGGGAATTTATTCCCCGTCAAAAATCTAATTTTTTTCCGATAATTTGGCGATAATTTTGGTATAATAGAACCAAACAGGTCAATTGTTACGACCCTACCTGCGGACTGCGGGAAAGTCATGCCTTGGAAGTTATCGATCCTTAATGGGTGGAGTCCAGGAAGCAAGCCTACGGGAATTACCGCTCCTTATGTGGGAAACTCCGACAGTCGGATATGTGAGAGATATGGCTGAACCTCTTACAGAATCCCCTTTCCTTTAGGCAAGGGGAGTGTCAATCTTATACTGCAACATGAGTGTAGTTTGAGATAAGACACGTTAAGCTCATCTCATCCCTAAAAGGAGTGGGATTTCGCGTCATTAGTCATTTGTCAAATGCAATTGTTTTTGACAAACGACTAGTGACAAATGACGGCGACGTTCAGCGCTATCCGCCCATCCCTAGAAGGAATGAGCGCATATAGTCGTCATTATGTAAGAGCATTGGCGATGGCAACGTTCTTGGTTACGGCATGTGGATAATGAGCGAGAGGGTAATGGAATGATACTAACGTGCCAGGTCTTCTGACTGAACGTTGGTATCATTAATTACCGTTAAATTGCCTACAGCCAGTCTTTGATCAGCGATGGAATAGAGGACATCAAAGGCATCATTTACTCTTTGACAACGACGCTTGTCTCAACTGATAGACCGGGTACAATCCGCGATTCGTATCTTCGGATACTTTGAGGATCAAAGACAATCTTAACTGGAACACGTTGCACTATCTTGGTGAAGTTACCGGTGGCGTTGTCGGAGGGTAACAAGGCATATGTCGCACCTGTTCCTGGTGACAAACTATTGACATGGCCAATAAAGGTATGTCCGGGTATAGAATCGATCTTAACTTCTACCTTCTGGCCGATGCGCATATGTGCGAGTTGGGTTTCTTTAAAGTTAGCGACTATCCAATCATCATTCTGAGAGATTGCCATTAAGGGAGTGCCTGGTTGCACCCGTTGCCCGACTTGTGCAGTTTTGTTACCAACCTGACCTGGGGCAGAAGCGTAGATATTTGTATAAGATAATTGCAATTCCGCATTTTTGAGATTAGCTGTGGATTGGGCGATCGCTCCTAATGCCGCTTGATACTGAGCTTGGTACACTTTAGTTTGAACCCCTGTGGCTTGAGCCTGTTTTAGTCCACCTTGAGACGCTGCGAACTGTGCTTGGACTTTAGTCACATTCTCTTGGGCTTGTGCCAAGTTAGCTTGAGCTTGGGCTACTTGTTGCACTGCAGAACTTTTCTGAGCTAAGTTAACTTGATAGGTGGCTTTGTAAGCGTTCAGTTGCTGAAGTGGAATTGCACCTTGGTTGTATAAGGTGTTATAGCTTTTGTAATCAGATTGTGCTTTACTAAGATTAGCATCTGCCTGAGCGACTTGGGCTTGGGCAACCGGAACTGCTGCCTGCGCTGCCTTGACTGCGGCGATCGCCGTGGAAATTGATGCTTTGGCACTACCAACATTACCCTGTGCCTGCTGCGTATTACCTAACGCAGTTTCAGATGCCTGTTCAATCTGAGAAAGTGCTGCACTAGCCTGACGTTGCGCCGACTCCAAAGAAGCTTTTGCTTGGAGGACTTGTACCTGATAGTCTCGAGGATCGAGTGCGACTACTAGTTGTCCGGCTTGTACATATTGGTTATCATTAACCAGCACTTTAGTGACTGTGCCATTCACCCGGCTACTGACAGGATGGATGTCCGCCGTCACATAGGCGTCGTCCGTAGACTCGTGAGTCGAAGCGTACTGCCACCAGTGAACACCAAAAACAGAACCAACGATTGCCAGGGCACCCAAACCTAAGAAAATAAACTTTTTACGGTTCTTGTTTTTAGGCTGAGATTCTTTCTTTTCTTCCTCTGGCTGCAATTGCTCTTCTGCTTCTGCCTCATCCTCAGACTTCTCGGCTGGTTTGGAAGGCGGTTCAACTCTGACTAGTGTTGAGGATGTATTTGGAGGTGCATATCTTTTATAAGTTTCAGCCCCGGCATCCACCTCTCGATACTGATTGGCGGCAACTAATTCATTTAAAGATTTTTTAATTAAGGAAGTCATAACCAATACCTTTGAACACTCTTGACTCTCTAAAATTTATTTAGGACTAAATTAGTTCGTGTAAGTAGTATTAAGATAACAAGTGACCATATGGGTCTACACCCACCTTGAGGGAGAGTTTCTCCACGGTTCTCGCCTCATCAGTCTCTATCTCAGGTAGATGAAGGTAGGGTATTGAATGAGAGAAGACTGCCGACTATCAGCACAATCAATCGGTAGATAGTTGCCTAATTCTTTACAATTTGTTAAAAAAAGACAAAGAACTTCTATATTGTTAAATTGAGATGTTAGGTGGACTTACTGGTTTAACCGATACCAAAGGCACAGACTGGGGAGAGCAGATGCTCAACACCGTTGCCAGCCAAACGATTCGCCACATGTTCACCAAGAGCGAGTCTGTGGAAGTCTCTGTTCGCTGCTATCCCTCCAGCAAACTTTTGCAAGGTAGCATCGATAGCTTTAAAATGACTGGTCGTGGCTTAGTTATCCGTAGAGATTTCGCGGCAGAGGAAATTTTTATAGAAACTGATGCCGTTGCCATTGACTTTGGCTCTGTTTTAAGTGGTAAAATGCGTTTGAAGCAACCAACTCAAGCGATCGCCCAAGTTGTTCTATCACAAACAGGTATCAATCAAGCTTTTAAAGCCGAATTAGTGAGAAAGCGCCTGGAAAATCTCACCACACCAGCATTAACAGAAATCTCTGGCGGTAATCCAGTTTCCTTTACGGAAATCCAGGTGCAACTCTTACCTAATAATCGACAGCAGATTTCCGCAAAAGCAGATTTAAACAATGGCGAACTCGTACCGTTGAATGTGATTCTGACAATAGGCATTGAAAGACGACGACGGATGTCATTCACAAACCCCCAAATCGAACTCGATTCAGTTCCAGAAGCACAAAGGGAAATCTCGCAGAATCTGAGTCTAGCATTGGTGGAAGTATTGAACAATATGGTTGATTTAGATCGTTTTGACTTGGATGGAGTGAAGATGCGGCTTAACCGTTTAGAAACCGATGGTGAAAAATTAATTTTCAG
>CAZZVG010000079.1:0-4895 GCA_964657295.1 Iningainema sp.
CGGGTGACGCTCGAGGACTCGCTAACGCTACGCTAACGCAGTCGCCTGCGGAGGGAAACCCTCCCGCAGCGCTGCCTCACCGTGCGGAGAGAAGTCGCTTGGAGGGTTTCCCTCCGGGCCCCCGTTGAGGCGACTGGCGTGGGCTAGTTCAGATCTAGGTTTCGGGCTTTCAGTACGTAAGTTCTGATCTACTAAAGGCAAGGTAATCATTCAGCAGCCGAAGCTCCTGCTTTCACAGATCAGCAGGCATGAGCCGCAAGAACTCGAATTCTAGTATTTTTACCTTTCTGTACAAAATTCTTTTCTTCGCTGACTGAGTAGCGGTACTTCGGGCGCTCATGCTGACAAGACAAGTTGATTCTAGTCAGCAAATATCAAGCTCGTCAGATTCAGCTTTTAAGTGTATAAATACTTATTAAGAGAGGGATTAATACTGGGGAATCGAAGGATCGACGATAGTGGAGTAAGCATCAATACCACCGACAATATTCTTCACATTTGTAAATCCTTGAGCTATCAACCAACGACACATTTGAGCGGAACGAACGCCGTGGTGACAAATTACAAGGGTTTCAGTATCGAAATCTAAACGGGTAGAGATTTGCTTTGCCCATTCGGAAAATTCACTCAATGGTAGGTTGACAAAGCCATCAATGCAGGCGATCGCCACTTCTTGCGGTTCGCGCACATCAACTAACTGAATACTGGAAGCGTCTGAAGATAGACGTTCTGCCAGTTCTTCTACACTAATTTCACGAATACTAAACATGAGGTTTTTGTCAGCTTTACATTATTATGTTGGCAGAAAATTATCATTTTCGGGTTCATTGATCACAACGGTGTAGAAAAAGAGCTTTGGAACATATCTACAGTATACATGGCTATATAGCAATCCTACTTAAGTTGTGATTGCAAGCCGGTAAGCGCACTCATTTACCAAGCTTCTGAACGCGATCAACAAATATTAAATTTCTACGTAATCTAAAGTATTAAACTAAGTTTTAGCACGAGCTTGGAAGGAGAAAGCGGCTTATGATTGGTTTGTGTAAAGCTTGTAGCACTATGTATAAAGAAATATGAGACAACGTCCACTAATGAGTTTCTTAGCAGCTACTGTCATGATGCTGCTACTAATTAGTAGCACTGGTTGTAACGCATCTAGGAATTCCCTCAGCATTGACACTGGAACGACTTCATCGCCCAGTGCTGCCATATTCGTGTCCAAAAATGCACCAGTTATGGTGTCAGTGCTGGTGAATCCAGATCACTTGGCAGATGATGCAGAATTGTCTAAGCTAAAAACAAGCTTACTAGCCAACACTGGTATTGATTACCAACAAGATATTCAACCTTGGTTAGGGAAAGAAGTGACTTTGGCTGTCAGTACCTTAGACATTGATCGCCACCCAGAAAACGGACGACAGCCTGGGTATTTGATGGCACTAGCAATTCAGCAACCAGAAAAAAGTCGTGAGTTTGTCAAGTTATTTTTTTCCAAGCGGGCATTAGCTGGGGCAACCTTAAGTGTTGAAAATTATAAAGGCGTTAAGCTGATTTATGACAATCAGCCGGAAATTACACCTGGAGAAAAACAACAGGGAAATTCCTTATCCCCAAATTCTATCGCAGGTGCAGTGGTAGGCGATAGCTTTGTCTTATTTGCCAATCATCCAAAAGTGCTACGAGAAGCAATTAACAACGTTCAAGCGGCTGAACTTAATTTAACAAGTTCTAGCCAATACCAGCAAGCTAGCAAACAACTCCCTAAAGGAGCGTTAGCCTTGAGTTTCCTAAATCTCCCGAAAGTAGCAGAATGGCAAGGGTTAAAACTTAGCTCCCAAACCTATGACAGCCAAATCCTTTCTTTAATCGCAAAACCTAAAGGTTTGCTTTTGGAAACAACCTTTGTCGCCAAAGAGGATTTGACTTCATCAGCGCAATTGTCCAAACCTGTAGGAGCATTGCAATACATCCCAAGCTCAGTAGCTTTAGCAGTTGCTGGCTCGAATTTGAGCAGTTTGGGTAACAGCGATTTAGCCCAACTTTGGTTTCAAGTCACAGCAGCGATATCTGGTTCTCAAGAAGATGTGATTTCTCAATTGGCAAAGCCTTTGGGAGATTGGCAAAAACGCTCTAAGATCAACTGGAAAGAGGATATTTTTAGCTGGGTGCATGGAGAATACGCCATAGGATTGTTACCAAGTGAACAAACCACCCCTGAATGGATTTTTGTCGCGGAAAAATCAGAGGCAACACCACCAGGAATTGCTCATTTAGATGAAATTGCTTCGTCAAATGGACTCTCGCTGAATTCTATCAACCTCGATACACAAAAAATCACTGCTTGGACAGAGTTGACAACAACGAAAACTGATGTCAAAGATCGACAATCGTTTACCATCCAGGCGAAGGTGGATGGTGTACACACAACAGTAGGAAATTACGAGATTTTCACAAGCTCTATTGAGACGATGGATAAAGTCTTGAAAAAGATAGAAAATTCTATCATTAACAATCCTCTTTTTCAAGATAGTATCGCTGCTATCCCCCAACCCAACCAAGGGTACGTCTATCTAGATTGGACAAAGAGTCAACCGATATTAGAGTCCGAATTCCCAATACTCAAGCTTTTAAAAGTCGTTGGCAAACCATTTTTCGACAACTGGCGATCGCTGACACTCAGTAGCTACGGTAGCGAGACGAAGCTGCTTAAAGGTGGTGTCTTCTTGACAACTGAATAAACTCCTGTGTTGGGTTAATGGTCAGCACCCCGCTCTAAAGAGACGGGGCTTCGTGCCTCTCTCTTTAGAGGATGTTTTAAAAGTGGAGGGCTGTTATAAGAAAGCTCACAAGGCTTAAGCTGAAATTGTAAGCATCAGCACGATGTATCGCAAATGACTAAAGCAGATCCTAGTAACCTGATGCCAGGAACAGTGGAATTGATTGCAGACCTGTTTTCATCAGCAAAACCAGGTGGTCGTCCTCTCCCAAGGGGAGACGTTCCGCGAACGCACAATAGCTATTATACACTGTTGTTAATGCCATTCTCTACGTGCTGTGTGATGACCGCCCTACACTGTATGCGAAGCATACAGTGTAGATAGTTCCCTGGTCTTACTGTTACTAAAAGTCGCCTTTTTTACCATAATAGCCCAGCTTAGTATACCATTTTAGCGTTGAAGCAATTGGACAGTGGCAGATCGTCAGCGAACCGAGCAGCGATCCAAGCTGTAAAGTCAGCCTCCGCAGCTGGCAACAGAGTCCGATGGTCTTTTGCGGAATATTTTATGTAAAAGATCGGGGTGTGGCGTTCACAAGCGTCTGTTACGTAAAGGTCTGTGGAAGCCGGAGGAATTATGCTATCGGCAGTCCCTTGCATGACCAGCACAGGGATCTTGGAATCATGTTGCCCAATCGCATTTTCGATGAATCTATCCACCCATGCGTCAAGATTTTTGTTTTCCTTAAACAGAACCGAATCCCCTCCTGCGGTGTCCCCTGTGATTGACAACTGCTGCATACACTGCCGAGCAGCGGCCTCGGCTGCCTTTTTCCCTGTGTCGGTGAATACATCATACAGATGCAAATCAGGATACGCCCAGGTATAAGCCGTGTACAGGAGAATGATGCGACCAATTCGTGGGCCCCCGGTAGATTGCTTGGCAATATCGGGAATCAGAAAGGACTTTGGGTTTGCAGGGGCTAAAGCTGCTACGCCCACAATCTCAAGCTCGTCCGCATACGAGTCGTTTTCGCCGGCAGTCACCACAGCCAGACCGCCTTGTGACCATCCCAATAGCGCGACCTTATTGCCTGCTGGCGTCAGTTCGCGGGCTGCTCTGACGATATCGAGCGCGTTCCGTGCTTGGCTCAGACCAACGGCGTATTCGTGCTTTTCTCCGGCACCCAAGCCTTGGTAATCGCTCGCCACAACGATGTATCCAGCCTTGATAAAAGCTGACAGCCCAGGTATGCCATAGTCATTCGGCACGGTACTCTCGAAAGAGGGAAAGCCGACAAAATCACTGACTGGGTTAGGAACGTTGGACGGCGCGCAATACCGGGCAGCGCCAACAGTACCGTGCGCCCAGCTGACAACGGGAAGATTGTCACCCTGTTTAGCAGATTTTGGCGCAATTATGAGGCCTGACACGGCAACTGAGTCTCCAGAGGCTTTCTGCGAGCGATAGACCACGCGCCACGCAATTGCTCCGTCAGGTGCATCGACGCTCTCATACTTGATGATCGAACCAGGCTTCCCAGGCACCTCATCGTTAGGTACGTCGTAGAATGTAGGCAGTAAACCCGGCTTATCAGGCGATAACGCGATCGCAGGGCTTACGGCAACCCACATTGCTAGAATTATTGCAAAGCAGTACAACAATGCCTTTTTCATGGTTCGTTTTAAGTAGATAAATTCCTCGTCATAGTCTCATGGCACGGTGAACTTAGGGACTTCCAAGAAACAAATTATCCTCACTCAATTGTGGCGTTGGGCATTCTCCCCGCCCTAAATACAAAGGACGGGTGAGGACACCTAATCCCACAAGAAGATTTGGGATATTTTTAGAGGTTGTTTTAAAAGTCTCGTAAGGTATAATATTGCCGCTCTAATTTCGGTCAAATGCAACGAATAATCAAGCTTTCAGCCATGTACACCAGAGGCTTCGCTGTATTTACCACCAAAGCAAAAGAGACTTTTAAAACATTCTCTAAAGCCTCCTCAAAAAGCATTGCTCAAGAGAAGTTTCAGCTTTTCAGTGCGTCAGTTCTACTAGATTTCTTCACCCTGTGGCGGTTCTAGAAGACCTATCAAAGTCAGAATTCTTGTGATCACCCTTGGGTCGCGCAGAATGTTGTTGTGATCTGTTACACCCCCCTCAAATTGGTATCCT
>CAZZVG010000079.1:4995-11234 GCA_964657295.1 Iningainema sp.
TTCTCCCACTTCTTAAAATATGTCAAGCTCCCATAGGGAACTATTCCATCTCCTGAATTAGTTTGTTTTTGATTGTTTGGGTCTGGAAATTCTTGATCTATCGTTTGTGGTGTTTTAGAGGCTGTTTCTACTATTGCTCCGTTTCTAACAATGAACTTTGGATCAGTGTTATCGTCGTTTAATTTCGCTACTTCCAGTCTTCCATCGACTTCCTCGTAGTATCCTCCTATTGCTGTGGGGAAACCACTTCAATAAATGACATCCAATTTTTTGACGGGTGGGCATTCTATCAGTTTGTCGCCAATCTTTTGCGAACCTGTAGTTGTGATCAAAGGATCCTGTTCATAAAATTTTTCTACATATTGCAGGGTACTTGTAGCTCCTCCTTTTTTTAAGATTTCCTTGAAATCTGTTCCTACAAAATCATTGATTGTTGTCCCAGAATCTTTTTTGAGATACGCAAAATGTTCTGTGTTGAAATATTTGTACTGATCTTCTGTTACCGGCAATAACCAAGGAATACTTGAATATGATTGTAATACCTCTTTCATCCCAGATAATGGTACGTTTCCTATCTTTATTCCATCATCCGTTGCTAGCAACCGAATTGACATTGGCCCACCTAACCACGGTGGACTAACTGCTATATATCGATATATATGTTCATCTATCCATTCTTGTCCCCACGACTTTTTGTCATCTAATTGAGTATTTTTGATCCACTGTAAGAAATATTGCATCACTCTATTTCCCATACTGTGGGCTACTATGACTACACGTTTACTTAAAGCGTTCTGATGTAATTCCTCTATGCTTTTCTTGAGGTCTGTGAAATATTTGTACCGCACTTCCAGACCTCCTGGAGCGATTCGCCAATCATAGGGAGCGCCTAGTAAATTCTTCTTCGATAAACCAATATTCTTCTCCCTGTATAAATTACTTTTTTTCAACGTATAAACTAATTCTTCATAATACCTAACGTTGTATTCAGTGAATGCAATATTTGGAAGGAAGTTTTCAATCGCTTCTAATCCTTCTATCGGCTTATTATATTGTATGGGTTTGCCATCTTCACCTAGTTGCGGGTCTTCTACTTCTACTAGTGGCGTTATGCCATCAATGACATTACTGTTTTGAACGTAGACATTCACTTTCATCTGTTTTTTCCACTCAGCTCCAGGATCGGGAGTTTCTTCTGCCTTGATTTCAAATTCTGGTACATAAAATCCCCCTACTGATGGCGCAGCTTGTACATTTCCCTCTTCACCTTCTTGAATAGTTTCTTTCGGCGGTAAGAGTTTTAGCATTTCTGCGCTCATCCAAAGGTTTTTGTCATACGGTGGCCTGTTTTTTGTTTCTAACCGTGATCCTGCTATTCCTGGAATCAATACTACAGGACGAGTTATTGGAATAAATTGCTTTTGGTCGGGCATTTGTGTTTACCTTTTTTGCTTAAATTTTTACGCTTACGTCTGCTAGGAATGATGCTCCAAAACTAAATGGTGTGGGCACACGATTCGTAAGCCTTTGCTCAAAACCATATGAAAATTTATCACCTAATTCATCATCAGATGTCCATATGTGTTTATCTTCTATGGGCGAATCATTGTGATACAAAGTTCCATTTAGAACTGCTACGCTCATTTACCCATAAGACGCCTTTAAGCTGCAAATAGCTTTGTTTTTTGCAGCCGTTAGTATAATAAATCAATCATAGTTAAGATAGCAAGGAAATTTAGAGGATGTTTGAAAAGTGGGGGGCTTTAAAACATCCTCTTAGATCAAGCCATCAGTCATGATGACTTCGACGCAGCTAAAATAATGTGGCACCCATGATTGTGGCACACGGCTAATATGGTTACAAGTTTTTTTAGATAGGATGTGTATATAGGAAAACTATAAATAGCTTGTTGGAGGGCTATTATGAAATTCTGTTGCCCCCGACTTCTTCTGAAGAGCGGATGCTTTTTAGCTATACTGACTACTATTATACCATCTCCAGTACTAGCAGATCCACCTCATTTTGGCAAATTAATCTTATCACCAGGTTTTCAAGCAGAGAAAGAAACAATATCCGGCTATACTGGCGGATCTTACTCATTATCCAGTATTAGTAACCGCGATCGCAACCAAAATGCCTGTATTGGCTTTGCCGATCCTACCCCGGATGCTGTTTTAGTTTTGCAAAAAGACTTTTCCCACTTCAGAATACAAATCAATACTGGTGGATCTGACACTACTTTACTAGTAAAAGGACCAGACGATGTCATTCGTTGCGGTGATGATACTGGTAAAAGTAAAGATGCCAGCGTTGACGATAGCGCATGGAAAGCCGGTACTTATCGCGTGTGGGTTGGTACCTTTAATTCTGGCCAAAGGCACAATTACACTCTTTCCGTGCAAGAGTAGGTAGCCACCAACCACGAACAATCAACAATTAACAACCAACGTATTAAAATAGATTGTAACTTGTTTGGCCAACGAGGGTACAATGCTAGTGCTATCTACACTCCTGACTGATTTTCGGATTATTTTTGAACGTGATCCAGCTGCCCGTAGCTGGTTGGAAGTATTGTTTTGCTACCCCGGTTTGCAAGCGCTGTTACTCTATCGGTTGGCTCACTGGCTGTATAGCATCAACATACCTTTTATCCCCCGCCTGATTTCCCACATTGCGCGGTTTTTAACCGGAATAGAAATTCACCCTGGTGCAGTTATCGGCATTGGTGTTTTTATCGATCACGGAATGGGCGTAGTTATTGGCGAAACAGCTATTGTCGGAAACTATAGCCTCATTTACCAAGGCGTCACCCTTGGCGGTACTGGTAAAGAATGCGGCAAGCGGCATCCTACCATAGGCGAAAATGTCGTCGTTGGGGCTGGAGCAAAAGTTTTAGGTAACATTCAACTTGGTAACAACGTCCGGATCGGGGCTGGTTCTGTTGTCTTGCGAGATGTGCCTCCTGACTGTACTGTAGTTGGTATCCCTGGTCGAATTGTTCATCGTGCAGGCGTTCGAGTCGATCCGTTAGAACACGGAAGTTTACCAGATGCTGAGGCTCAAGTTATACGTCTTTTAGTAGATCGAATTGAGCAACTTGAACAACAAGTTCAACAAATGCAACATGTGCCGTCGGTTTTGAAACTGAGTCATGCTGATAATTATCAATTTTTAGTCGATCAAGCAACTTCAAGACAAAATCGGATCTCTTGTGGGCTTCAAGATAAGCTGATCGAAGAATTCTTGGATGGCTCTGGGATTTAAGATGCTATGAGTCAGTTGGCACAAAAACCTAATTATGTGAAGATTAAAGAAATCGTCAACTAACCCAGCAACATACTGTACTATGGAATTCCCCATTGCCCCTGAAGCCGATCTAGTCAAACCTGCTATCCTCCTGACCATCATTGGTGAAACAGTGCTGAAAGATGCTATTATCAATCTGTTAAAAAGCTATGATGTAAGCGGCTATACCATTACTCAAGTGCAGGGTGAGGGTAGCCACGGCAAACGCATGGGAGATATGGCGGGCTACAACACCAATCTCGAAATTAAAACAATTTTGTCACTAGAAGTATCTGATGCTATCCTTCAGTCCATAAAAGAGTATCAGGGTAAGCACGCCTTGATCGCCTTTCGATCTCACGTCGAAGCCTTGTATTGATTCATCGGTTTATCTAGCCAAGGCAAACACATCTTTACTTGAGATTTGCTGCTAGAAATAACGAAATAAATTCAAGATTCGCTGTCGTAACCGTTCTAAAACAGGCCCTTCTTCAGCGACTCCGTCAGCAAACAACATCTCATATATGAGTGGAACTCCTAACTGTAACTCTTCTAAGACATCACGTTGGGTAAAGACATCTTGAGGTTTTCCCTCTAAAACCAGCCTTCCTTGATCCATGACAAAGATCCAGTCCGCCCAGCGATAGACTAAATCTAGGTCATGGGTTGCCATAAGTATTGTTGTCCCATCGGCGTGAATTTTTTTCAGAGTTGCCATTAAATTACGAGTATGTAACCGATCTAGATATGCAGTCGGTTCATCAAGCAGCAGCAGTTGTGGTCGTAGTACCATCACATCTGCAATAGAGACTCGTTTTTTTTGCCCCAAGCTCAGATGATGTACTGGTCTTTCTGCAAGTTCTGTTAGCCCAAATTCAACGATCGCCTGCTCAACTCGCTGTTTAATTTCTCTTTCTGGCAACTGTAAATTACATAAGCCATAAGAAATATCTTCTTCAACAGTAGAGGCAACAAGTTGTTGTTCTGGATCTTGAAAAATCAGTCCAACTTTTTGGCGTAATTTCGTGAGGAGGCTGCGCTCATACTGTAGCGGTTTACCTTCCCATATTACATGACCTTTTTGCGGTTTATATAAACCATTCGCTAACAAAAATAGTGTGGATTTTCCGCACCCATTTTGGCCAATTAATGCACATCTTTTTCCCGAAGGAATTTTCAATGATAGACCATTGAGAGCCGATTGTTGTGCGCCTGAATATGTATAATATATCTGCTCAAACTCTAGAATATATTGTGATTTTAAGATATTTGTCATGCATGGTTTCTTAAAATAATTCAAAACTTGAAAATTAAAACTATTAAGACTGTACAACCGACAATTGCTTCTATAGCATAGCGTTTGGATTGATGATAGCGATGGGGATGCCAAAAACGTAACTCTCCATTGAAACCCCGTGCGGCTAAACTCAAGGAGACTTGACGATAATTTTCTAGAGTTCGCCTGAGTAACTGTCCGATTAACAGTGCTAAACTTTTCATGCCGATCCTAAAAGTCCGGTAGCCACCACGGGATTGTTGGGCTGTCCATAGCTCAGTGGCTGTATTTAACAGGACGAAGATAAACCGATACATCAGCAACAAAAGCTCAGTGAGAAGGACTGGAAAACCAAGGCGACGTAGGGTTTCCAAAAGTTCGGTGAAGGGGATAGTTAGCACCACAAAGTACAAACACGATAGAGATGCGATCGCTCGCGATAAAATCTTCAATCCCTGCTCTATGCCATGATGACTGAAGTATACATAATAAGAGCCGAAAGTCAACCCATTCACTGAGTCATTTGAAACTAAATGTATCTGAGAAACCTGTACTCCATTAATGACTAAAGCTGGTAGGCTTGTTAACCAGAATAAAGTTGCTAAATAAACTAATTTCAGATAAGTTTTGGCAGGAATACCTGCATAGACAACCGTCCAAATACTCATCCAAACTGCAATCAAAATTTGAACAGCCGGATGAGCAAAGGCAGAGACAATCAAAAGGACGGTGGCAAACAGCAATTTCTGTTCTGGAGGTAGCCACCGCAATCGGTTAGTATAAGCCAGGGTATCTATTTGCAGACTCATTCCTTGTTTCTATGCTGCTGGGAACGACCTTTGTACAAGCCAATCGCATAACCAATGACACCAGCCCCTAAAGCGGCTTGAGAGGCAAACAATAAACTTTCCACTTCATCACTAGGCGGTTCAAATACAGGTTTAAACCAGCGTTGATATCCTGGATGCACTTCACTAATCGCTTTTTCGGCTTGATCGTCCGAACCAGCAAATTTCCCCCCATGTACAAATATTAAGGGGGCGGCAGCTAAAGTGACTACTGCAACCACTAGTAGCCAGTTACTCCATCCCTTAGGTAGATTCATGAGTTTGCGGTTCCCGTTTAATTAACTTCAACAATTCTAGTTCTTGGGGACTGTAAGATTGTAGCCAGTTCCACACTAGCACTGTCAGTAATCCTTCACTAATTGCTAAAGGAACTTGAGTAATGGCGAAAATTCCGGCAAATTTGGTGAATGAAGCCATAAACCCACCGACTGGGGCAGGAAAAGCGAGGGCGAGTTGGATAGAGGTGATGATGTATGTCAGTAAATCTGCGAGGGCGGCTGCAACAAAAATTGCTATTCTTTGTTTACCACTGAACCGCATTATCAGGTGATATACCCAATAAGCTGCAAATGGCCCGGCGATCGCCATCGAAAATGCATTCGCTCCCAACGTTGTCAACCCGCCGTGCGCCAGTAACAACGCTTGAAACAAAAGTACTAATCCACCCAACACTGACATTGTTAATGGGCCAAATAGGACTGCTCCTAACCCTGTTCCTGTTGGGTGAGAGCAACTACCCGTCACCGAGGGCATTTTCAACGCCGACAGTACAAAAGTAAAAGCACCAGCTAATCCCAAAAGTAATTTTAGCTCTGGGTTAGCTTGGGTA
>CAZZVG010000080.1:0-9195 GCA_964657295.1 Iningainema sp.
TGTTGTAAGGTTGCTGTCATTGTTTTTATGATTGCTGGATTTGGATATGTATGTTGCGCGACTTTTTGTTTCGCTTGAACTCATATTAGTTTACATTACTTTACAAAATCAAGGGGTCTTTGATTACCCTTTCTCATGGTATATATCAGGTTTACTTATAATAAATTGACTTATAGCATAAGAGACGCGATCGCTCGCGTCTCGAAAATTAGAGATGTATTGGTTGCAATCTAATTTACTCGGATTGCTTGTCAACGGCACTCACTTGAGTAGAGACAACCATTGGCGGCTGCAAAATTGCAGTATGGGCAACGGAATTATTCACCACTGTAAATATAGGATTCGACAAAATTCCTGCTATGGTTGTAGCAATCAGAGTTACTATCAACCCAACCTGCAAGGGTCTAAATCCAGGTAAATTCCAGTTGACTTCAGGATAACGAGTTACAGCCTCAGACATTTCTTGAGGTTCTTTGACGACCATCATCTTAACTACGCGAATGTAATAGTAGATAGAGACGACACTAGTGATTAACCCCAGTAAAACTAATCTGTAGAGACCGGCTTGCCAACCTGCCCAGAACAAGTAAATCTTACCGAAAAACCCAGCTAGTGGAGGAATACCACCCAAAGATAGCAGGGATATGCTTAACCCCAGAGTTAAGAGAGGATCTTTCTGATACAAACCTGCGTATTCAGCAATTTGGTCAGTTCCTGTTCGTAGAGAAAATAGTATGATGCAGGTAAAACCACACAAGTTCATAAACAGATAGATCAGCAGATAAAATATCATACTGGAATACCCTGCTTCAGAGCCAGCAATTAAACCAATCATCACAAACCCAGCTTGACCAATAGATGAGTATGCTAGCATCCGCTTCATGCTGGTTTGGGTTAGAGCGACGACGTTCCCCAAAATCATGCTCAGAACGGCGAGGGCGGTGAAGACAAACCTCCATTCGTAAGCAAGGAGGGGGAAAGCAGTTGTCAGTAAGCGAATTGCTAGGGCAAACCCAGCGGCTTTGGAACCGACAGATAAAAAGGCAATAACCGGAGTAGGCGCACCTTCATAAACGTCTGGAGCCCACTGGTGGAAAGGAGCAGCAGAAATTTTGAAGCCAATTCCAGCAATCACAAATACAAGGGCGATGACCAAACCTAGTGATTGACCAACACCAGCTGTGGCAATTCCGTTGGCGATCGCACTCAGTTCAGTTTTTCCACCCGATAAACCGTATAGTAGTGACAACCCATACAAAAATACTGCCGTACTTGAAGCGCCAATCAATAAGTATTTCAGCGCCGCTTCATTCGAGCGGGGGTCGCGCTTGGTATAACCTGTGAGCAAATAAGAAGAGATACTGAGGGTTTCTAGAGAGATGAAAATCATTACTAACTCACTAGCCCCGGACAAAAACATCCCTCCCAAAGTAGCTGTGAGCAAAATTACGATGAATTCGGCTAAAGCCGTACCACTTTGCTCGATGTAACGAATCGACATCAAAATAGTAACGGCACAAGACAAAGCTATAATACCGCGAAAGACGATACTGAGGTCATCACTATTGAAAGCACCGCCAAAGGAGATGGGATTGGTACTATTCCATTGATAGTACAAGGTGACAATGGAAGCTAGTATTCCTGCGATCGCTAAATATCCAATCCAGCGCGAGGATGTACGCCCCAAAATTAAGTCAACAATCAAAACCCCTAAGAGGGTGATAATCACTATCCCCTCTGGCAAAATTCTTCCCGCATTTAATTGGGATGCAAGACTAGCAAAGTCCATGATTTGTTTAGGTTTTGGCTATTAGACATTCTAGCTGACATTTGTTTATTCTATTGTCTTAGGAGCGAAGTTGCGAGAACATAATATTTGGCGATTTCTTAATCTTACAGCGAGCGATCGGCGGTCAGCCCTTTCAACACAAGGAATGCGAGGAAAACAACACTTACCCCTGTCTCCTGTATTAATTCTGACTTAGATTATCTCCGGACTAGAAGTCATGGGATTTTCCATTTCCTTTAATGAGGCTACTATTCTGCCTTGCTCCGCATCACCCAGCTACTATGGGAATAGAACCCACCTGATATTATATATAAGTTAGGGTAAAAACTGACGGAGTGGTACACGCCCAATATCCTAAAGCTCCCGAATGTGATGGAATTTTGGCACAGCCAACAGAAATTTGAAGGAAATTTTGAAAACAATAGTCGCCAATTGTGCCACAGATGAGTTAAAGATTAAAATAACCGATTTACACTCTTGCATCCCTGCTCGATTCCATATAAAGGATTAGTATCCTTTGAACACCTATGCTATAAGCAAGAAAGTTCTAAGTCTGAGGGTTTTTGCATCCCGGAAAAGTAAACAGGTTGTGTGAAGATTCATTCACATTTCTTTAAGCGTGGTTTCTAGCTTGATATCTCGCTGTTGATGTCAAATTGACTATTTAGCCTAGCAGCTATTCTTTTTTGTAATTTCCATGTCAACTCTCGTCATCGTCGAATCTCCTACCAAAGCTCGTACTATTCGCAACTACCTGCCCGCAGGCTATCGGGTAGAAGCGTCAATGGGTCATGTACGCGATCTTCCTCAGTCGGCTAGTGAAATTCCTGCTGCGATTAAAGAGGAAAAATGGGCGCAGCTTGGGGTAAATATAGATGCAAATTTTGAACCTGTATATGTTGTTCCCAAAGATAAAAAGAAAATTGTTACTCAGCTCAAAGAAGCGTTGAAAGACTCAGATGAGCTAATCTTAGCAACAGACGAAGATCGGGAAGGAGAAAGCATCAGTTGGCATTTATATCAGTTACTCAAGCCAAAAGTGCCCACGAAGCGGATGGTGTTTCACGAAATTACCTCCGAGGCGATCAAAAGTGCTTTGAAAAACTGTCGTGACATCGACGAACAGTTAGTTCGCGCTCAAGAAACTCGGCGAATTTTGGATCGACTTGTAGGCTATACTTTATCCCCCTTACTGTGGAAAAAAATTGCTTGGGGATTATCTGCAGGGCGCGTGCAATCAGTAGCCGTCAGAGTTTTAGTGAATCGTGAACGCCAGCGTCGTGCCTTCCACGAAGGTACGTACTGGGATTTAAAATCTACTTTGACCCCTCCAAGTTCAACGCCGGGACAGCCGTTTATCGCCATACTAGTTACACTAGGAGGAACCAGGCTAGCAACTGGCGCGGATTTTGACTCAGCTACCGGGCAAATTGCCGCCAATCGCAACGTCATCTTACTTGGGGAAACAGAGGCACAAGCTCTCACAGAACGCCTAACTGGGAAAAATTGGGAAGTCACAGACTTAGAAGAACGTCCCGTCACGCGCAAACCCGCGCCACCTTTTACAACCTCAACGCTACAACAAGAATCGAACCGGAAACTACGTCTCTCAGCACGAGACACAATGCGAATCGCTCAAAATTTGTACGAACAGGGTTACATTACCTATATGCGTACAGATTCGGTGCATTTGTCAGCTCAAGCAATTACTGCGTCTCGGACTTGTGTAGAACAACTCTATGGCAAACAATACCTCAGTCCGCAACCCAGACAATACACGACTAAATCCAAAGGCGCACAAGAAGCACACGAAGCTATTCGTCCAGCGGGAAGCACCTTCCGCACTCCCCAAGAAACAGGTTTAAGCGCTCGGGAACTACAAGTATACGATTTAATTTGGAAGCGCACTGTCGCCAGCCAAATGGCAGATTGCCGCCAAACACAAATCTCTGTACAGCTACAAGTGGAGGATGCGGGTTTCCGTTCTTCAGGCAAACGCATTGACTTTCCTGGATTTTTACGCGCTTATGTTGAAGGTTCAGACGATCCGGAAGCTGCACTCGAAGATCAAGAAGTCATCTTGCCAAACTTAAAAGTCGGCGATCGCCCCGACTGCCTCAACTTAGAAGCGATCGCTCACGAAACTCAACCTCCAGCTCGATTCACCGAAGCAACTTTGGTGAAAACCCTAGAAAGTGAAGGCATCGGTCGTCCCAGTACCTACGCCAGCATTATTGGTACCATCATCGACAAAACTTACGCTCAATTAACGAACAATGCTCTAGTACCCACATTCACCGCTTTTGCTGTCACTGACTTGTTGGAAAAGCATTTTCCTGATATCGTAGATCTCGGCTTTACCTCCAAAATGGAGCAAACCCTAGATGATATTGCCACTGGTGAAGCGAGTTGGTTGCCTTACCTTCAAAAATTTTATCTGGGAGACAAAGGTCTAGAAACTTTAGTCAGGGAACAGGAAAACCAAATTGATGCAATTGTTGCCCGGACAGTGGAACTCGAAAACTTAGATGCCAAAGTCCGGATTGGGAAATTTGGTCCATACATTGAAGTAGAAAACGGTGATAGTGTTGTCACAGCCTCAATTCCTAAAGACTTAACTCCAGCCGATCTCGATCCGCAAAAAGTCGAAACTCTGCTAAGGCAAAAAACCGTAGGTCCCGATCAAGTGGGTGTTCATCCCGAAACTGGTGAACAGATTTACGTACTCCTTGGTCCTTACGGTCCTTATGTTCAGTTGGGTGAAAAGTCTGAGGAAACCCCCAAACCAAAACAAGCCTCGCTTCCTAAAGGCGTTACACCAGAAAACATCACCATTGAGATTGCTATTGGTCTATTGTCTCTACCCCGGACATTAGGCGTTCATCCCGTGACAAACGGTAAAATTCAAGCTAGTTTGGGACGATACGGTCCCTACATCGTTCAAGACCAAGGAAAGGAAGGAAAAGACTACCGTTCCCTAAAAGCAGGTGATGATATTTTAACAATTTCTTTAGAACGAGCTTTGGAGTTGTTGTCGGAACCAAAGAAGGGACGCAGTGCTACCAGCAGCAAGTCTAAAGAAGCTTTACGGGAATTGGGTGCCCATCCAGAAGACAGTGAACCCGTGAACATATATAACGGTCCCTATGGCCCTTACATCAAGCATGGCAAAACTAATGTAAGTGTTCCAGAAGGCACGTCGGTAGAAGATCTGACGATGTCTATAGCCCTCGATTTGTTAGCAAGCAAAGCTGAAAGTACTAAATCCAGTCGGAAAACGAGTAAATCCACAACGAGTTCTCGTACCAAGTCAACGACGAAGTCGTCAAAGACAACCTCCAAAAAAAAATGAATTGTCGAGACGCTTTCATCCAGTGAAAAACAAGAACGGAATGCACTGGTTTGCCACGGCAAGTCTCTAAATTTGTGTTACAATAGTATCGCAGAAGACTATTCACTCTGGACTATTCTTTGTTAGGATAAATAACCCCCTTAGTAGGAGGTAATCAGAGAGGGTGTTCATGTGATAATCTGGTAAGAAGGGGAAAAGAAACTAGAGTTCGGAAACGGCTTGTTTGCGGAAGACAAGAGTGTCAAAGACTCGAAATAAAATTAAAGCTGAAAAAGTACGTTAGTTTCTCCTTAGCTGATAATAAAAAATTGAGGTAATATCTCAGGAGCGATCAGTTCAATGGATTATATAGAAAAGGTACTGGAAAAGCTAAAAGAATTGGCACGTAAGCTGATTGAAGCCATTTTAGGGCCTGAGGCTGAGCCGGAACCGGAACTGATTCCGATTCCTGTAGATGAGCGATCGCGTCGTCGCCCTCGTGCTTAACTTAGCAAAGGAATCAGTAAAAGTCGATTCCACAAGTGTTTTGGTACTGCATGGACCAAATTTGAATCTGCTTGGACAGCGAGAACCTGGAATATATGGATCGCTGACATTAGTGGATATTAATCGTCTGCTGAATGAAGTTGCCGTAAAGCTACAGGTGGAAATTTTTTGTATGCAGTCGAATCATGAAGGAGTGTTGGTAGATGCTATTCATGAAGCATTGGGGCGACATCAAGGAATTTTGATAAATGCTGGGGCTTACACCCATACAAGTGTAGCCCTAAGAGATGCGATCGCTGCTATTAACTTGCCGACGGTAGAAGTTCACTTAAGTAACATCTATCGTCGAGAAGATTTCCGCCATCATTCCTATATCGCGCCAGTAGCAGTCGGGCAAATAAGTGGCTTTGGATACCAAAGCTACTTATTAGGCTTGCAAGCTTTAGTGCATCACTTGAGCAATAAAACTTAGGAGGCGCGAAGGCAAGTAAAGATATTTGAAAAAGAAAAAGCGTGTCTGGGAGGATTGAAGCGATGAGTTAAGAATTGAAAACTTATATTGTAAAAGTTTATGCGTTACTCTCTTGGCAGTCGGTTTAAAGGCACAATCATGGGTACACTCTTAGGTGAGATTGTCCTTAGTCGTAACCGGAATCTGCATCATCTGAATTATCAACACGTACAGAATATCAGGCTGGGTGCTGAAAGTCTGATTGAATTGGGTCGCTTTGATATAGATATTTGGTTAAAACGTCAGCAGCAAGAATGTGGGAATTTAAACGCTACAAATAACGTCCTGCTAGAAGCAGTTTTAACCTGTTTACCAGTCATCCTATTTTTTCATGAGAATACAGCAAAACTACGACTCAATCTACAACTGGTCGTAAAGGTTTCGCAAGACAACAAAATAGTGCAAGATGGAATCCTTGCGATCGGTTATGCGATCGCTCAGTCTCTGACTGAAAAACTTGCGCCTCATACCCTAATTCCGGAAACAGTGGCGTTTCTTGGAGAGACAACTTCAAACTTACCACAACAATTATTAAAAGTTAATAATTTGTTATCCCAAGGGGCAGGATTAGAAAAAGTACAAGCCGAGTTAAGTAAGGTTGAAGAATTAAGTAACACTATTCCAATGGCATTTTACTGTTTTCTCAGTACCTTGGAAGATTTTCGCCTTTCATTACTGCGCTCTGAGCAAATTGAGTCGCCCTCCCTAACTATTAGTATGATTACTGGTGCTTTATCTGGAGCTTATAATAGCACAGGAGGGATTCCCGTAACTTGGCAGATCTTGCTTTCTCAAACAGAGTTGCCAGAATCAAGAGTTAACAACTTTCTGTTGCTGTTAAACTTAGCTGATTTGCTTTTAGCTGTATGGTCAGGAGTATACAACTTTGATCTGCACCTGAAAGAGGTGATTGTAGAAAATGCAGTTGCAGCTCCTCGTGTCATCCGGTTGCGTTAATACCATATTTAGTTTTCAGGCGTTGCGGGGTACCAAACAGTTGATTCGCACTTTTGCTCCCATTGTTGGATATTCGGATAGGATTTTAGATTCTTCCCACGCTCTGTACCGTTCACTATTTCCGCTTCTAATCCAAAATCGAAAATTTAAAATCGGCTAGTCTAGAGTCACAATCATCTTTCATCGGGGGGTTTCAAGAAGGAAAAATTTTATGGTACCTTCTATTGTTGGAATTGGATATTACTTTCCCCAAGATTTATTTACGCTTACGTAATGAATTACAAATTTTATGTGTGTAATATTTTATACTAATATTATATAATGAAGGTGGCGCTCTTATTTTGGGAATAGCAATTTTAGCAAGTTGGCATTAAGAAAAATTTCCGATTGGGATTGTTTTGTTTTAAGCTATCGAAATCAGCAGCAAGGTTATAGGAGATGAAACAAACCCCATTTTTTCAATCCTTTACCCAGCAATTGATTCACTGGAGGCAACAGTTCAAAGAGTTCCGACAGGGTTTGTCTTTATCAAAGAAAACTGAGAAAAGCGAAAACCTGCCAAACTCGGTCAAAATGAAAAGCAGCATTTATGCAGTAAATAAAGGGTATAAACGCGGAAAACGTACCCCCCTTGTTTTTGCACTTGCCTTGTTGTCCTTCATTGGAGTGATAGGACATGATTTATACAACCAGCCTCAGCTAAGGGTAGGAACTATTGCGCCACAGACGATTACAGCCCCTGTATCTGCTCTTATTGAAGATAAGATTAGTACAGAGCAAACACGTCAGCTTGCTAGTAAAAGTTCTATACCTAGACTAATGGTTGATCTGCGTGTCAATGGAGAAATCGACCAAAATTTACAACAAATTATTAATGAGGGTAACGAAATTCGGGCAAATGAAGGACCTTTTCCTTTTTTTAACAAGACAATCTTATCCCTATCAACCCAACGTTACTTGCGTTCATGTTCCTACTGGCAATGGCAAGCGCTTCAAGTAGCGGTAGAAAATAACGCAAAGCGCAAGTCAGAATCGTCTTTAAAGCCGGAAAGCGAGAGAGATGCGGCAATATTGTTACAAAATTTTTCGATGTCCTTAGTTCCGACAGAACAAGTAGAATCGAATAATTTGTTACAAAAAGCTGACTTTACGCAAGCAGTGGCGGAACTACAAGCTTACCGTCTTAAGACATCAGAGCAAAATTTGTTAGCCCTGAACACTCAAATCTTAAAAGCTCGTCAAGGGTACAGCCAAGCAAGCGCTAAACTTTTACAGGTATTCACCAACAACCGAAAAATCGTCTATAAAGATACTTCCTTCCTGGACTTACCAAATGATGACTGGGCAAAAACACAAACGGGAATCTACAACAGTGCGGAACGGATTCTCACTCAAGGCATTTCCCCAGGGCTGCCGCTAAATATCTTAAAGAATGCGGTGGAATTACAAGTGCAGGGATTGGTACCAAAAGACGCTGAACCAATAGCCACCAAAATCTTAATGGCTGTCCTCAAGCCAAATTTGAAGAAAGATGAAATACAAACCACAATACAGGCA
The DNA here is from genome assembly GCA_964657295.1 of Iningainema sp. GTDB lineage: Bacteria > Cyanobacteriota > Cyanobacteriia > Cyanobacteriales > Nostocaceae > Rhizonema. Next base: position 8,653 of record CAZZVG010000080.1, read on the forward strand.
GTAGAAGCGGCTGCTGGGGTGAAGCCTGTGATGGTTTCGGTAAAGCCAGGTGAGATCATTGTCCGTAAGGGGGAGAGAATTAGGGAATGGAATTTTGCGGTTCTGGATTATTATCACCTGACTCGTCGGGAGATAAACTGGTTGGGGTTAATGCTATTGGGTGGCTTGATTAGCGGCGCTGTCAGTATTTTTGCCTTTATGGAACGGCGGATAAAATGCCGAATGCGGCAAAGCGATCACTTGTTAGTATTGCTGCTAACCCTAAGTACACCATTGCTGCTGACAATGGGTATAAATTATACGACTTGGAGTGCTGTCGGTTTATTATTGGGTAGCTTTTACGGACCTATTTTAGGCGTGACAGTGATGGGACTGCTGTTGTTACTTCTATCTGTTAGTCTAGAAGTCAGCAAAGTAGCGCTTTTGGCGGGTGCTGCGGCGGGGTTGTTAGGCAGTTGTATGGCACAACGACTGCGATCGCGTGAGGAACTTGCTTTGTTAAGTGTTGTTATTGCCTTAACTCAAGGAGGCGTTTACCTAACA
>CAZZVG010000080.1:9205-11230 GCA_964657295.1 Iningainema sp.
CAATCAAGCTTTTATCAGGTGCAGCATTTGGTTCATCTTTCTACATCATATTACAGGAAGCAGCGTTCTTTTCTTTATCTGGCTTAGCTTGGAGTATTGTTGCCCTCGGGTTGAGTCCTTATCTAGAAAAATTCTTTGATTTAGTCACCCCAATCCGTTTAGCAGAACTGGCGAATCCTAACCGCCCCTTATTGAAACGACTTGCTACGGAAACTCCCGGAACCTTTCAACACACTTTGTTTGTCGCTACCCTTGCTGAAGCTGCAGCTAAACAACTCAGCTGCAATGTCGAATTAGTGAGAGCTGGTACATTATACCATGATATAGGTAAAATGCACGATCCATTAGCATTTATTGAGAATCAAATGGGGGAACCGAATAAACATGATACAGAAATAAAAGACCCTTGGAAGAGTGCGGCAATTATCAAAAAGCATGTCACAGAGGGGTTGGTTATGGCACGGAAACACAGCTTGCCAACAGCAATCCAAGCTTTTATTCCAGAACATCAAGGAACGATGCAGATTGCCTATTTTTATCACAAAGCCCAGCAAATGGCGCAAGCAGACCCAACTTTAATCGTCGATGAGGCAGATTTTTGTTACGATGGACCGGCTCCCCAGTCGCGGGAAACAGCAATCGTTATGTTAGCAGATTCTTGCGAAGCGGCACTGCGATCGCTTAAAGATGTGACTCCAGAAAAAGCCTTAGCGACACTCAACAACATTCTCCGTGCGAGATGGCAAGAAAATCAACTAGTACATTCCGGGTTAAAACGAGAGGAAATGTCCCAAATTGCCGAAATTTTCCTCCAAGTTTGGCAGCAATTTCATCACAAGCGCATTCCCTATCCAAAGTTAAAAGCAAGTAATTAGAGCAGAAAACCTCTACCGCGAATGGTAAAGTGTTAAGCTACGGTTAGCGAGATCTAGAGGGAACCGATGACCACCCTGATCCTCAACTTACTTCCAACTATAGAGCTAACGGATGACCAGTTTTTCCAACTCTGTCAGCATAATCGAGATTTGCGGCTTGAGCGAACGGCTGAGGGAGAATTGATTATTATGCCACCAACGGGATGGGAAAGTGGAAATCGAAATAGCAGACTGACACAGCGTTTAGGCAATTGGGCAGACGCTGATGGTACTGGATTAACTTTTGATTCCTCCACGGGTTTTAAGCTTCCTAATGGTGCAAATCGATCACCTGATGCATCTTGGGTGAGACGAGAACGATTAGAAGCGTTGAAACCAGATCCGGCAAAATTCCTGCCGATGGCTCCCGATTTAGCAGTAGAATTACGCTCTGCAACAGATAGCTTAGATACACTGCAACAGAAAATGCAGGAGTACATTGATAACGGCGTGCGTCTGGGTTGGCTGATTGATCCTCAGAACCAACGGGTAGAAATTTACCGCCCACAGCAGGCTGTTGAGGTTTTGCAATCCCCAACAAGTCTATCAGGTGAAGATATTATGCCGGGGTTTAAACTAGATTTGGCACAGATTTTAAACTGAGAATTAAAAATTAAAAATTAAAAAAGCCTGAGTTGTAGGCTTTTCTAGAGAGCCTATCCATTAATAGTAAATGAACATTAATCCTGTCCCGATTTCAACTCTCTTTATTGGGCTGAACGGTTTGATTGCTTTTGCACTCTCTTACATTGCAGCAGTGGCAAGGACAAGAGCTAGAGTTTGGCACGGAGAGTCAAAGCAAGATGTCACGGGAAGGTAGTCAAAATAATCGGTAAGAAGCCCGTTGTCAGTAAAAATTATCTACTAAAAAATAGAAATACTGTTTGTATTAACCCCACAATAAAACCTAAGATACCGCCTAAAGTGACAATTGCCTGCAATTCATTTTTCACAATTCCTTCAATTGCACCTTCTAAATCAGCAGGTGAAGTTGACTTGACTTTTTCAACAATGACTTGATCAATAGCCAAAATGGGAATTGCTTGAGCCACAATTGCTTCTAAATCTTTTTCCAAATACCGTTCTAAAATTAAAGCCATTTCTTGACTCA
>CAZZVG010000081.1:0-11219 GCA_964657295.1 Iningainema sp.
TATTGAAAAGGAGGTAAGCTAGTGAATACCGTTTAAAAATTTATTTGATTTTACGAAGCTGCAACAGTACATACCCTGTTTATAACTCATTTAAGATTGCTATAGTCTTTAACACCGAGTACAAAGTATTACTTGCATTACTCCGAAGCAGAAGTAATATTGCCATTTTAAAAGAATCTCAATTTTGAATTCTTAGTATTGATTTGAGTTAAAAGGAGATAAATTGTGTCAGAAAAAGTCAAAATTCATATGACAGCATTAGGTTATCAATTAGGTGAAATTTACCCAATTTCTGAAATAAAAGAATTAACAATAAAGCCAGAAGAAGAAGTTTTAGAAACTTTACTAGAAGTTGGTTTACAAAACTATGCTAAAACCAGCTTATCTCCAATAGAAATAGCTAAAGAGAGTATCCAAGTTACATTAAAGAAGACATGTATAAAAAGTCGCAATATCGATGCATTAGTTTATGTTACCAGTAGCTTTTGGAATCCTAGTTTTTCGTCTACTCAAGAAATTAGCCGTTTAATTTATGAACTCAATTTAAATAATGCCTACCCAGTCGGAGTCTTTTTTTCTGAATGTAGCAGTATGCTAACAGCTATACGTATAGCATCTAGTTTCATTAAAGCAGGAGAATGGAAAAATGTTTTGATTGTATCTTCCGATACAATATCTGATAATGATACGAGGATAATTCCACCAAATACATCTATATCTAGTGATGCTGCTGCAAGCTGTATCCTCACTTCTGAGAGAGAAGAAGGGTTTGAAGTCTTGTATACAACTCAGCAGATAAATACATCAATGCCTGATATTTTTACAATCGAAGATATGGAGGAAATAGAACAGTATTTAAAAGATTATGACCAAGGAATGAAAGAGATTCTGGATAAAACAATGAAAACTATGAAAATGCATCCGAAAGACTTTCAAAAAATCATAACAATCAACCTTAATTCATCAACAGCGTATACAATTTCTAAATTTTTAGATGTAGAAATAGAAAGAGTTTTTCAAGACAATATACCCAGATTTGCTCATGCACTTGCATCTGACATTTTAATCAATTTATGTGATTTTTCTAGTGATTATGCTATAAAATCAGGTGATTTCTTATTGTTAGTGGCAATGGGAGCAAACACCTGGGGAACCAGTGTGTTGTCTAAAGTTTGAAAATCTTGATTTATAAAATTGTAGTAGATCGAAATCAAAACTCAAATACTTAAATTTCTGTACATACTGCAAGTGAGAGCTTTGGCTACATTCCAGAAAAGGTAAGCGAGCAAATGTCTTTTCAAAAATTAGAAGAAACTATCCTATCATCAAATCTTTGTGCTTCTTGTGGTGCTTGTCAATTAGCTTGTCCATCTGATGTGATTCAGATAAATGATTTGTACCCAAAACTCATGACAACAACAGATGAAATTTGTGGTGAATGCACAGATTGCCTAAATGTCTGTCCTGGTTTAAATACGGGAGTGCCTGAATCTGAACAGCAACTTTTTGGGAGGTTGCGACAGCCAGAAGAGCGGTGGCTAGGAATTTACACCTCTGTCTACGGGGGATATGCAACTGACTCAGTTGTGTTTGAGCGTTCAGCTAGTGGCGGTAGTGTAACAACTTTATTAGCATCAGCAATGAGATGCCTAAATTTAGACTGTGTGGTAGTTGCCGGTAGAGATGACCAACGACCTTGGAGAGCTGCACCAATGGTTTTTTATGACCCTGCTGAACTGCCTAAAGCTGCTCAATCTACTTATCAACTCTTTCCACATTTAAGGATCTTGAAAGATTTGTTCGGTAAAAATCCTGATCTACGTGTCGGTCTTGTGGGAATAGCCTGTCATATGCAAGCACTTCGTAAGCTACAACGTCTAGATAATAAGTGGGGAGAAATTGCCAGGAAACAAATCTTGTTTACTATTGAAATTGCCTGCTCTTCTAGCACGTTTCCATCTGGAACTGAGACTCTCATTGAAGATTTAATGGGGATATCTTTAAAGGATGTTAAAGAAGTCCGCTATCGGGAAGGAAACTATCCAGGAGAATTTGTCGTATACACAAAGGACGAAAGAAAAATATCAATCTCACTGTGGGAAGCAGTTCGACATTTCAAAGATCACAAAGGCTATCGCTGCTTATCTTGTGGAGACTGGATGTCAGGACTTGCAGATATCAGCGTGTGCGACGGTGATCCAAATATCTTTAAATCTAGTCAGCAAGAAACTTCACATTTTGCTAAACATGGAAGCATTTTTGTCCGTACTGAAACTGGAGCAAAGGTACTGGAGTGGGCTAGAGAGACTCATGCTTTAAATATCTGGCCTACTACAGTTGCTGGTGTCAATTTAGGACTAGACCGCAAGCGCAATCGTCGTGCTTATTACGAAAGTCTTAAAGCTTTAATTCCTGAGAGTCCGATTCCTGGTTATCAAGAAATCATAGATGTTGTCCCTGATGAGCAATTAATCCCAATACTAAATAAAAATGATTGAAACTACCCAAAAATCTAAATTAATTGCTAGTAAATTTGTACACGATTTAATCGTCTCAAATCAGCAAATACCAACCACACCGTTAAAAGTGTCAGGAGTTCCTGGTGATAAATCTATTTCACATCGCGTACTTCTTGTGGGTGCAGCAACTCCAAACTCAACAAAGATTTATAATCTGAATCAAGGAAGTGCTGTAGGTTTACTGATTCCAGCCCTACAAACTTTGGGAGTTCAGATTGATTGGGATGGATCTGTGACAACGGTATCTCCTCCAACAAATAATGTGTGGACTTCAGAGCCAGTCCGAGTCAATGTCGGCCCGTCTAGTGCTGCGGCTCGTTTATTGTTAGGATTACTAGCTGGATTAGGAGTACCTGCTATTATAGATGGTAATGAAACCTTGCGATCGCGACCGATGAACTGGGTCGTAAATCCGTTACGAGAACTCGGTATAGAAATTGACTACTTGGAAACTCCAGGCTGTCTTCCTGTTGCTATCAGGGGCGGCTCCTTGCAAGATGGGCAGGTGAAGTTGCAGGTTGGTAGCGCTCAAGCCTGTTCAGCTATTCTCTTTGCAGCCTTTGGGGCTAGGCGGAAAGTTAATATTCTCCATCCGGTGCGATCGCGGGATCATACAGACAGACTACTGCATTACATCGGTGTTGGTATCGAATACATACCTGAAGGAATACAGATTTCTGGTGTAGTACCGCAAGCACTACCAGAATACTATGTTCCTGGCGACCCTTCGGCTGCAGCATTCCTAGCCGCAGCCCATGTATTTCAACAGCGAAAGACTGAGCTAATTCTAGAGAATATCTGCCTCAATCCTACCAGAATAGGGTTCTTTGAGGTTTTGAAAGAGTGTGGAATACCAGTTGAGTATCAAGATATCTGCGAAGCTTTTGGCGAACCAATTGGAGCTATCGCCATTGGTAAAGTTCCTGATCGACTTCAGCCTTTTCAAATTGATGATCCCTTTCGCTTCCATTCCATGATTGACGAGATTCCTCTAGTAGCAGCACTTGCTACGCAAATTCCCGGTCAGTCTTCTATTTTTGGTGCTCAAGAATTGGTATTTAAAGAAACTAATCGCTTGCTCTCAATTAGCAGTATGCTGAATGCTTTTGGAGGACAAGCTAGGGTTATAGGAAATGCTTTACATATCACTGGTGGGAAAGCTTTGCAGGCTGGAGTGATCCCCAGTTTTGGCGATCACCGAATTGCCATGACTGCTGTAGCCCTTGCCAGTTCGCTTCCTGGTAACTCTCGAATTTTGCAAGGAGAGTGTTATGAAGTTTCTTTCCCAGAGTTTCTGGAGTTAATGAGTACTCTTGGATTAAACATCCATATTTCAGAAAGATCGGAAATTATGGGAGGAACGGATGCAAGCAATTGTTGCTGAGGAAGATGGTAGGATTCGGCTAAAGGCAACTCCATTACCGCAGTTGCAAGATGGACAAATAGAGATTTGCACTACTTGCAGCTTAATTAGCCCTGGAACCGAACTACACTATGCTCAAGAAGCTCTGAAAAACAATACTCGCTATTTTCTGGGTTACTGTGCTAGTGGATATGTAAAAAAGATTGGTGCCCAAGTCAAGGGGTTTTCGATTGGCGATCGCGCGATCGCAATGGGTTGGGGATATGCGATTCATGCAGAACAAATTTGTGTTCCTTACCGACTTTGTGCCGTCATTCCCGATGAATTACCATTTGAGCGAGCTGTATTTGTTAACCTTGCGGCGACAGCATTACACGCCATCCATCGAGCTAAATTGTCTGGTAATGAAAAGGTATTAGTAATAGGTGCAGGATTAGTAGGGCAACTGGTAGCTCAATGCGCCCGGATTTATACATCTGGCGTATACGTGGCAGATTCCTTGGAAGGTCGCCTAAAAGCCGCACAAACAGCCGGTGCTCAGGAAGTCTTCAATACTTACAAAGAATCCTTCGTTGACTCAGTTATGACCGCAACAGAGGGGAAAGGAGTCAATACAGTTTTCCTCTGTAATACAGGAGAGGCAACATCTGTGATTGCTGACTCTATCAAAGTGCTCACAGCTACTCCAGATGGGCAAAAGCGAGGCAGCTTGGTTTGTGTGGGTCGCTTTGATGCCCATATCAACTTTAACGTTGGTATGGGAAATGTAGACATTCGATATGCATCTCGATGTGGATCGGGATACCGAGATGAAGACTATGTACATGGTCGTTCAGACTATCCGCCACCAGAGGGTGAAGCTTCTGTATTTTCTAACATTCAAACCTGTATGCAATTGATTCACAATCAGGCGATATGCCTCGACACTATTCACACTCATCGCATTGCATTTCACGATGCACCAACTGCTTATGAACTTTTTAAGAACCCTGACAGCGTGATTGGTGTTACCTTGCATTATGAGAAATAAAAAAAAGAGGAATTATAATCATGGTCATCATAAATAAACAACAGCCTTTAACAAACAACCTAGTTTATTCCAATAACTCATTCATAGAATTTTCAAAAGCAGAAATTGAGCAATCAATTGCGAGTCGCTTTGCACAACAAGTTAGTAAATATAGCCAAAAGCTTGCTATTCAAACAAATAAATACAAATGGAACTATAATGAACTGAATGAAATAGCTAACCGAATAGCCCAGAAAATTCTGACATTGTGTGGCGAAAAACCAAGAATCGCATTGCTCTTCGAGCATGATGCACCAATGATTGCTGCCACTTTAGGAGTCTTAAAGGTAGGTAAAACTTACGTACCGCTTGATTTTTCCTTTCCCAAAGAAAGGTTATCTTATATGCTTTTAGACTCAGAAGCTGGTGCTATTGTGACTAATTCTTTCAATATTGAATTTGCCAAAACTATAGCACCAGATAACGTTCAGATTATTAATATTGACGATATAATCTCATCTGATGAAGTGAGCGATGATATTCATCGATCAGTTTCCCCAGATGAAGTTGCCTATATTCTTTACACATCTGGTTCAACAGGAAAGCCTAAAGGAGTGATGCAAAGCCATCGCAATGTTTTGCATCATATGAGAATTTGGACTAACAGCCTATATATTAATACAGATGATAGATTAACACTGATCTCCTCTTATGGTTGGGATTCAGCAGTTCAGGATACTTTTGGTGCCCTCTTAAATGGTGCGTCTGTCCATCCAATGGACGTTAAAAATGAAGGTCTTGAAAACTTATCTCAGTGGCTAATTGATCATGAGATTACAATTTACCACTCTACATTACCCCTGTATCGTCAATTTGCTAGAAATCTCACCAGCGAAAAAAGCTTCTCAAAACTACGTTTGTTAATCTTAGGAGGAGATTTAATTAATAAAAGAGATATTGAACTTTACAAAGAACATTTCTCTGACGAGACTACTGTTGTCAACGCCTACGGCTCTACAGAATCAACAACATGTCTGCAATATTTTGTAAATAAGCAAACAGAAATTACTCACAACGTCATTCCGGTTGGTTATGCAGTAAATGATACCGAGGTTTTATTGCTTGATGACGAGGGTAAGCAAGTTGAGGCTGGTAGTACAGGCGAGATTGCAGTTAAAAGTGCTCACGTCGCTCTGGGTTACTGGAAGCAACCAGAGATGACGGCGACTAAATTTCAGTCAGATCCCAAGGGTGGCGATCAAAGAATTTACCGGATGGGCGATCTAGGCTACATCCAGTCTAATGGTAGTATTGCCATAGCTGGAAGAAAAGACTTCCAAGTTAAAATCCGGGGTTTTCGCATTGAGCTAGGAGAAATCGAGGCTACTTTGAGTCAACACCCGAATGTACAGGAAGCTGTGGTTACGGTTCAAGAGGATATAGGTGGTGATAAGCGCCTGATAGCTTATGTAGTTCCAAACCAAAAGCAAGTTCCGACAATTAGTGAACTTCGTAGTTTTCTTCAGGAAAGACTGCCAGATTATTTCATGCCCTCTCACTTTATGATGCTGAAGGCTTTACCTTTAACAGCCAATCATAAGATAGATCGTAAGGCATTACCAGCACCAGATATTGCCAGACCAGAATTAGAAAGAGAATTTGTAGCCCCTCGTACTTCTGTCGAGAAGATAATGGCTCGCATTTGGACTGAAGTTCTGAATGTAGATCAGGTGGGTATCCATGACAATTTCTTGGATTTGGGTGGAGACTCTCTCCTTGGCTTTCAAATCATTGCTAAGGGTAGACAGGCAGGACTTTCAATGACGATTAGGCAGTTACGTAAATACCCAACGATCGCTGAGTTAGCATCATTAGTAGATACGACCTCAACAAATCAGGTTGATCAGAAAGCTGTGACAGGTTTGGTTCAACTGACTCCTATCAAGCATTGGGTTTTGGAACAAAATTTTGCTGACTTCCATTCTTGGAGTCAAGGAATTTTACTAGAAGTGCGTCAAGTTTTAGACTTGGCTCTTTTAGAAAAAGCTTTAAAACAACTGCTTGTCCATCACGATGCTCTACGAATTCGATTTTCTCAAGGGGATTCGGGATGGCAGCAGATCGTTGCCGAGCCTGATCAAGTTGCACTCTCTATAGAAATCTTAGATTTATCAAAACTATCAGAAACAGAGCAAAAATCTGCACTTGATCAGGCAATAAATACTTTGACAGCAAGTCTGAATTTAATCAAGGGACCACTGCTAAAATTTGCCTTCTTGAATCTTGGTAGCCACCAACCAAGTCAGATCTTACTAGTCATTCACCAAGCACTAATTGATGGAGTTTCGTGGCGAATTTTGCTCTCTGATTTGCAAACGGCTTATCAACAACTTCATCGCGGTGAAACAATTAAGTTACCTCCCAAAACCACTTCCTTGAAGCAGTGGGCTGAACAGTTACAGGAGTATGCAAAGTCAGCAGCCATACAGCAAGAGCTAGATTATTGGCAAGCAGTCGCCTCAACACAAGTGAGTCGTCTGCCAATAGTCACTTCTATAAATGCTAATGCTTTAAGCTTGACTCGTGATATTTCAACTTTGTTCACCATTGAAGAAACTCGGATATTGCTCCAGGATGTACCCAAGGTTTACAGTACTCGAATCAATGAGGTATTGTTAACAGCCTTAGTCCAGTCTATCTCACAATGGACAGGCGATCGCTTGTTGAGGGTTGATCTTAAGGGTCATGGACGGGAAGCCCTGATCGAAAATGTCGATATATCCCGTACAGTCGGCTGGTTTACTACTATAGCTCCAGTATTGATAGATCTCCGAAAAACTAACTCATTAGACGAAGCATTGCTCTTAGTGAAAGAGCAGTTACAGCGCATTCCCAATCAAGGTATTGGTTATGGTTTGCTCCGCTTTCTGCATGGAGATGTAGATATCGCACAAAAAATGACAGCTATTCAAGCTGAAGTAAGCTTCAATTATCTTGGTCAATTTGATCGGATACTGCCAGCTTCTTCTCTGTTTGAGATAGCTCCGGAGTCAGCCAAAATTGTGCGCGGAAGACCAAGCCACCCACTGGAAGTTACTGGAGCTATTGTAGGAGGAAGGCTGCATTTTGATTGGACTTTCAGCGTCGAAGTTTATCAACAATCCATAGTTGAGCAACTAGCCCAAAATTTTTCAGAAGCGATCCAGTCAATCATCACTCGTAGCCAATCTGTGTTAACAAAATGATTGATATCATGTTCAGTAAATGACTTATCAATAAAAGATGGGTTTGTAGTTGCGCTTCAGCACTCTTGTGAGTGTTAAGAGCGCTCTCAGCAAAGCTGTACTTAATACTATTCAAATGTAAGGGTTTATGCTAAACATTTTTGAATTAGAAAATGTGGCGATTGAGGCTGATTCTACTGGCACATCGCACATGCTTTCTGAGACTCCTATCTTTAGCCGTGGAAGTGGTTGTTGGCTATTTGATACCTCTGGAAAACGCTTTTTTGATGGTACAGGTGGAAGTGGTGCTATCAACTTAGGACACCAGCATCCACGAGTCGTCAATGCCGCAATAACTCAACTCCAAAAACTAATTCACACCGGTTGCAAACTACAGTCTGATGTCCGAGCCGAGTTAGTTACGAAACTAGGAAGCTTCTCGCCATACAAACAATGTGCAGTTTTGTTTACAGTTACTGGTGCAGAAGCGATTGAGGCTGCTCTGAAAGTAGCTCGTGCTTATACTGAGAGAAAGTTAGTGATTGCCTTTGAACGCTCTTACCACGGTAAGACTACAGGGGCGCTTATGGCTACTTGGCGAGAGCAACTGAAAGCCTATTCCGTCTTACCTGAAAATGGGATACTGCATTCTCCCTATCCCATTTTGCACTCGCTTAATCAGAATCACTCTACAAAGTTTTGTCTACAGGCTTTAGAGCAAACTATACAGCAAGCATTTGATCTAGGACATCCACCGGCTGCTATACTTCTTGAACCTATTCAGGTAACTGAAGGTATTTTACCAGCAGGTAAAGAGTTTCTCGAAGGTGTCATTGCGATCGCCAAATCATTTAAATGTTTAACAATCTTTGACGAGATTTACACTGGTTTTGGTCGATGTGGTACTCCATTTTATAGTTCCCAGCCAGAAATAACACCAGATATAATGGTTATTGGTAAAGCCCTGGGAAATGGACTACCTATTTCTGCAACTATTGGCAATCCTACTATAATTAATGCTTTACCATCAGGCATACAAACCTCGACATTCTCAGGTCAACCTCTAGCTTGTGCTGTAGGTAGCGTAGTGCTAGATGTCATGTTAGATACTATGCCTTGGCAACAAGCGAGAAGAACTGGAAGTCTCATTGTAGAATTCTTGAGAGAATTAGCAATTAATAGTCGGCTAATATCGGCTCCACGCGGCGAAGGATTAATGATTGGATTTGATTGCTTGGATTGTCAAGGTTTACCCTCACCTGAATTAGCAAAGGCTTTTACTAAAAAAGCACTGACTAAGGGGTTAATTTTTTACTGTGGTGGTTTTGAGGATTGCACTATTAAACTTACTCCACCACTCACCATAGGCGAAGAAGAACTAGAGTTTCTAACGACTACACTGGCTGAAGTTGTGGCTGAACTATAAGACTCCGGTTTGATTTTTGAACAAAATTAGGTATTTTTGAACTCTCCACGGTTTTAAGCTGTGGGATTCATTAAACCTTTAATTATTCACGCCGACTTACTTATTGGAGTATTCACAAAACTGCTATCAGTCAAGTAAGAGAAGAAGGTGCTCAACAAATTGCTGTTTACTGGTGGACACACAATAGAAGTATTAGTCAGTGCTTTGAGCGTATTCTCGCATCCAAACAACATTCCGAGAGAAGACATCTCCAAATAGGTGAGGGGGCTGTCGGGGATTTTTTCAATTAACAGAGGTAACATGGCTCCCAAAGCTGTCTGTTGGGAATCCCTAGCCATATTTCTCAGTTCTGATAACCAATGGGCATATTCTATAGGCTTGATGGAGTAGCCAAGAGCGCCAATTTCTTTGATGAGTTGGCTCAAGTGTAAAGACTGAGAATTAACCATATGAAAAATCTGCCCCAGACATTCTTTTTGTCTCGATAGATGGACAATTCCTTTGCTTACATAGTCTACAGGCGATATATCGATCATCATATCCAAGTCGGGCGCAGTGCCTTGCTGGATAAACTGCTTGATGAGGCGGCACAGCATATCCTCAGTATTAGAAGCACCAGTTTGGCTATGACAGCTAATCATTCCGGGGCGGTAGATACTAACTTGAATTCCCCGTAACTGAGCCGTTTTAACCAATTTTTCTGCCACCCATTTGCTTTGACAGTAGCCACCATAAACTACTTCACAATTATCAATGTTTTCTTCTTCTTGAATGTGCTTTTTCTTTCCACAATAGCCAGCCGATTCAAATATACCAGGAGTCGAAATGTAATGTACAGGTTTGAGTCTGGTAAGGCTGGCTAATCTCAAGATTTCCTGAGTTCCCTGCACGTTGACAGCTCGCATGGCAGTGTAGGGATAAAGTATATTCACGTTAGCGCCAACGTGATAGATGAGATCGATTTCGCTGGCTAGCTGATAAAATTGAGGCTCTTCCAGTCCCAAAAGCGGCTGGGATAAATCGCCAAGCACGGGAATAATTCGCGAGTTGAAATTTTCGTTTTCCAGTAAATGTCTCAGTAAATAGCGTTGCAGGGTTTTTTGCAGCCTCTGCTTGCCCTGTGCAATCGTTTTGCAGTTACGAACCAGGCAATAAACTTTAGCTGTTGTTTGTCTAAGGAGTTCATCAAGTAAAAAGGCTCCAAGAAATCCAGTGGCTCCGGTTAAGAAAATAGCATCTGGCTCAGTAGGTGGTTCAAAAGAACTTGCTGATGGGCGGATAGTGGAATCTAGAACCGCTTCTTGTTGTAAATCTGTAACGCTTATCCATTCTAGAGAGGTGGCTTCTTTAGAGAAGCGCTGCTGCTCAAAACAGATCGCTTGCGCCATACCAGCAATTGTAGGGTTCTCAAACAGGCAACGCAAGGGTAAATTGATCAAGAAAGCGTCTTTTACTTGGGAAAGCAGCTGCATGATCAGTAGGGAATGTCCTCCCAATTCAAAGAAGTTGTCGCGAATGCCAATGGGATGGACGTTTAGCACTTGAACCCAGATATCAGCCAACTGTTCCTCGACTGGGGTACGGGGTACGACAAACTCTTGCTCCAAAACTGGTCTGTCTTGGGTTGGTGCTGGTAGCGATCGCTTGTCTACCTTACCATTAAGAGTTAGGGGTAAAG
>CAZZVG010000082.1:0-11197 GCA_964657295.1 Iningainema sp.
TTTGAACGCAACGGATTTAAGTTTGATTCGGGTCCTTCACTCTACTCTGGACTGTCCTATAAACCTTCTGCTAACCCCTTGCGTCACGTCCTAGATGCGATTGGTGAGGAACTTCCGTGCGTGACATATGATACATGGGGTTGTTGTCTGCCGGAAGGAGATTTTGACACTTCGGTTGGTGCCGACCAATTTTGTGAAATTCTCCTGCGATTCCGTGGGAACGATGCTGTCGCTGAGTGGCGCTCACTCCAGCGTGTGATGGCACCACTCGCTCAAGCCGCGATTGCAATTCCGCCAGCCGCTTTGCGTTTTGATGCAGGTGCTGCTTTCACTCTGAGCCGATATGCTCTATCTTCACTACGGCATATGGCAAATATTCCCAAGCTGACGGCACCTTTCTCACGCATCATGGATGGTGTTGTGAAAGACCCTTTTATTCAGAATTGGCTGAACTTACTTTGTTTCCTCCTCTCGGGACTCCCAGCTGATGGTACCAGTACTGCAGAAGTAGCATTTATGTTTGCAGATTGGTATCGACCGGGTGTGATGTTGGACTATCCAATCGGTGGAAGTGGTGCTTTAGTTGACACCCTGGTACGGGGATTAGAAAGATATGGTGGTAAGCTCATGCTGGGCGCTCATGTTGAACAAGTTCTTGTCGAAGGTGATCAAGTGGTAGGTGTGCGTCTGCGTGGGGGACAAATAGTAAAAACACGTAAGGCTGTCGTATCTAATGTGTCAGTATGGGATACCCTGAAGCTGTTACCAGAATCTGTACCAAAACGGTTGCGCTCGCGCTCCTGCACACCTGAATGTGATAGCTTCATGCATCTCCACTTAGGGATTGACGCTCAAGGAATGCGGTCAGACCTGGCATGTCATTATATAATAGTCAATGATTGGGAAAAAGGTGTGACAGCACCTCAAAATGTGGTATTGGTATCAATTCCCTCCGTTCTTGACCCATCGCTAGCACCACCAGGAAAGCATGTCATTCATGTTTATACTCCTGGCAACGAACCATACGATCTCTGGCAGGGGATGGATCGTCGGAGTGAGGAGTATGCACAACAAAAAAGCTTGCGAGCAGAAGTTATGTGGCAAGCGCTACAACGAATTATCCCAGATATTCGCAAACGATGCGACGTAACGTTAGTTGGTACACCCCTGACACACGAACGTTATCTCCGACGCCATCAAGGATCTTATGGTCCGGCTATTCGTGCCGGAGTTGGTTTGTTTCCCAGTCCCCGCACACCTATACCAGGATTGCTCTGCTGTGGAGACTCAACCTTTCCCGGCATTGGTCTACCAGCAGTCGCCGCCAGTGGAATGATGACTGCAAATACCATTGCACCCGTACACAAGCATCTACAAATGCTCAATCTTTTCGAGAGCTAGTGCATAATGCGTGTTTTCCATCAGACACAAAGACGGAAGGTGGTATCGATTTACCTTCTGTAAATTTAGGAGCCGTAAAACTTACTTCATGAAAATAGTACTAACACCTCTTTGAGCGCGGAACATTCCAAATCGGCAAAGACCGGTGCCGAATGCTAACCGCATTAGTAGAAGAGTCGGAACTTCTCGTAAAGATTTTATCAAACCAGGTAAGCCAAAACGCACTAATCCCTCAGGTCGAGCCACTCCTTGCCAGATAGAATCTAGCCAAGAAGGAAGGGTTTGTTCCGTCCAGTCTGCTGTTACTACTTTTCCCTCGACGAATCCCGTTGCTTCCAAAAGCTCAGAAAAACCTTCGATGCTTGAGAATGCAGGATGTGACCATTGATCGAGGAGTTGCCGCATAACGGGTTTCTCCCAAAAATTGAGCGGATTTTGGCGATCGTCCCTCTGATTCCAGTCAGCGACAACCAGCACACCACCTGGCTTTAGTACCCGTATCAACTCAAGAGCGAAAACGGCTTTGTCTGGCATATGAGGTCCAGCTTCAATTGACCAAACAACATCAAAACTCTCATCTGGAAACGAAAGTGCCATAGCATCATCTACGAGGAACTTTGCATCAAGTTCCTTAGGCGTTAACTGCTGGGCACGCTTAACCTGCTGGGGACTGATGGTAATACCTGTGACTGCAAACCCATAATCAGAAGCCAAAATGCGACTGCTGCCCCCAATTCCACAGCCAACATCTAAGACAGTGGTGCCACGTGGTAATTGATCTAAACGACCCCAACGCACCATTTCATGCACAAAGTCAGATTTGGCTGCTAGAAAATCCTTCCGTTGAGGCGGCGAACCATAATGACCTAAGTGAATATGTTCACCCCAGTAAAACTCCAAAATACCGTCTTCAGTCCATTCGTCATAGGAATTCGCTACGGAGTCAGATGACTGATAACGGCGAGCTGTTATCAGATAGAACATAACACTCAGCGTCAGTAAGGCTAGGAGAAGTCCAAGCACCAAAAAAACCGAATTCATTTAGTTGTCGCCTTAATCTTTTTTTACAATTCTATCAAAGCAGAGTGGGAGGGTGATAACCTCTACCTTGGTAGAGTCAACAAGCTGTTCATCTGGTGATTAAAAATGTAGGTTCGCATCTTTGTCGCTTTCTCCATAATCAGTGCGATCGCTTTGGTCAAGTCCTGACAATTGTTATTAATGCTAGATTGTAGTCTATGTGAGAGAGTCGCGATCGCTTATGATCATTTAACCATCAACAATTAACGACTAAGTATCCCGATCTTTTAGGTGTGTTAGATACTCATACTGAGACGGCAATGTAGCACAGAGGTAAGTTGCTCTTTTCTTGATAGCACTAAAAGTAGCTATGGCATTCTGGTTATCAATATAATCTAGAATGGGCAGACTAGCTTCGGGCATGTAATTTAGTCCAAGTAACATCACCGAATAAGAGTAAGATTCAAAACCATGATAATTTGAATTAATGTTTCTACTGTTTGGTAGTCTATTTTTCCATAATTTCAATCTGTCAAGCAGTTCTTCTGTAACTACAATTTCGTGTTTACTCGCCTTCCAGAAAGGTGTATCTATTCTATCAGTCGCATAGTAATGGAGGATCAAAAAATCTCGAACTCCATCTATGCAATTAGCAATATTTTTGTTATAGCTTCTAATCATATCTTCATTGAAAAATTTGTTTGGTAGATGGCTAACTAATTCTTCAATTCCATATTGAATGAAAAATATCCCAGTAGACTCCAGTGGTTCGACAAATCCACTTGACAGCCCAATTGCCACACAGTTCTTCACCCATGAGTTTCTATTGCGTCCATTCCTGATCTTAATATAAGAGGTGTCACAGTTATTAGAAGCTTCTCCTAGGTGCAGGCGAAATTCCCGCTCCGCCTCCTCACTTGAGATAAATGCACTTGAGTAAACATACCCCGTACCAATTCTTCCGTAAAGAGGTATATTCCAAACCCAACCAGAATTTAATGCAGTTGCTGTCGTATAAGGGTTTATCCCATTTTTATTAATATCAGTGGGGATTTGCATAGTCATTGCACTGTCACAGAGTAGCGACTCGGAAAAAGAAATGAATGGCTCATTAAGAGCTTTATTAATTAGCAGGCCACGAAAGCCAGTACAGTCTATAAATAGATCTCCATGAAGATAACTATGTTGATTGGTAATGAGACAATCTATGCTGCCATCATCTTTCAACTTGACGTCTACTACGTCATCAACGATTTGCTTCACACTCCTTAGAGTTGCATAATCTTTCAAGAATTTAGCCAGCCGAGTTGTGTCAAAATGATATGCGTAGGGATATTGAACCTTTAAATCAGCTAATACCTTATTTTCGATGATCTGCTCATGCGACAATAAGTTTTGAACCTGCTCATCAAAAACTTCACCATCAAGATATTTGGGAGATCTCTGATTGTCACATAACCAAGGTACTAGAAAGCAAGCATAATCAAATTGCTCCTCAAATCTCTTCATTTTAAGCCACCATTCGGAGATTTCAAACCTATTTATCAGTTTGTATCTCTGGAAAGGGTGGTAAAAGTGCCGTCTTTTTGCGTTCCAGTTAACAAACTTAATCGCTAGTTTATATGTGGCATTGCATTTTGGCATCCATTCTTTTTCCTGTATATCAAGAAAATCGAAGAATACTTTGATTGTACTGAAGCTTGCCTCCCCAACTCCAATTGTTGTGATTTTAGAGGATTCAACTAGGGTAATCTGAGCCTTGTTATCGAGAGCTTTGCTCAAATACGCTGCAGTCATCCAACCAGCAGAACCGCCTCCAACAATGATAATCTTTTGTATATTGTGTGACATAGGAAAACTTTCTCCTTTAGCTTTGAGCAAATATTGATTGTCAACACGCTTTGTTGCCTAAAAATACTTATACCAATTCAAAAAGATACCCCTCCCTTCCCAAGAGTAACGGGAAGGATTTATGTGTTGTATTCTTTTTTTAAATTGGTATTAGGGCGATTTTTCGGGTATCCTTGCCCATAACGTTTAATATCAAGCTCGCCTAATTATATTCTTATATAGAAGAAAATCTTACAGATGTACTGTATTTAATTGTGAGTAGCTTTGATATCATGTCAGGTTAAATATTTATTATTAAGACTAATCCTTTCCCGCCCGTACTCTGTAGGAGAACAAGCTTTCTTGGATTACCGATGTAAAAAATCGCTCCCTCGCTGTGAGCGCCTAGAACGAAAATCAAGAAGATAGGTAATCTTGTAGCGGTTCGGGAGTAATGTATTCAGAAGGCAGGTAAGTTCTTGAAGGTTCCATTTGCAATGAACGAGAAAGTGAGAAGGCGACCATTCTAAATTGTATATGAGAAGCAAACTTTACTGAGTGTTGCACAAACATATAATACTTCAGTCGTTGAATGCTTTGGCTTACTTTAGTTATTATTACTCAAATTATCAGTATTTGTCAAGATAAAATTTTTCTTAACAAAACTTTCATCTTCTAAGAAGTCACCAGATTTATTCCCAAATTGGGAAAAATATATCTATTTTTTTTACTTAAATAATTTAAAAAATACCCAAAAAAAGCATAATTTTATATGCTTAAAAGTGGCTAAAATTAGACGATATTTAGGAAATACCAGATTATTGATGGGATTTTGGGTTTTGGATGATTATAAAAATCACAATTTCCTTATGTATAATTATTAGCTTATGAAGTCTAAAAATAAGACACGAAAATTGATTAAAGTAATTTTATTGGTGAGGTTTCAAGTTGGACTTTTTTGCTGTTTTTTTGATCTGCGGAATTTATTTGAGATGATCCCAGCAATGGCAGTAATGATCCCACTATCCTTGGAGTGCGATGCTCTTGACAACCACTTCTTGGTATAGCATCACTGTCCTCCTTGAAATGAGGGCGTTTATGAATTTAACCATTTTCACAATAATTAAATTTTTACGTCGATGTCGGGAGAATGTCACTGTCAGTTAGCAAAATTCAGTAGACCAAAAAGTTTTGTGATCGCTCTCTTCGTAGCGACTTATTAGCACTTGTAAAGATGCGGGTAATCGATAGCATAGGACTAACGTTGCTTTTAACCAACGTCAAATATACAATGTATTAATGAAGAGTCAAAATTATTTCGGTTGTACTTATGCACATTGCTATTATTGCTTTAGGAACTCAAGGAGATGTTCAACCCTATATTGCGTTGGGAAAGGGCTTAAAAAAAGCCGGTAACGTTGTACGATGTAAGAAACTAATGGTTGAGCGACTTGCACAAGCAATTCAAAAGGCTTTGACAGATCAAACGATGCGTCAACGCGCGACCAATCTGGGGTCGAAAATCCAAGCTGAGGATGGAATAGGAAACGCAGTTACCGTCATACAGGATATTGAAAAACGTGGGGCTGCCTACCAAGGTGAGTTTTGAGGCAAATTTAAGAATAATTTTTTGTAGTACAAAGTTATATTGTATATCACGGCTTAACGCTTGATATTGTCACATAGAAGGCGATCGCTCTTGTTCTTCCTCACTCAACGCCTCTCGATTCCTTATTTCAAAGTCAGTTGCCGAAAAAAGTAAGAAGTGTTACAAAATAAGCTATACCCTCAATCCAAAAATTAGCAACTTAAAGTCTGAAGAATAACTAAGTCGGCAAGGCAGTATCTTTTATGGAAGATAATTTAGACCAAGCTCTAGCAGTAGACGTGCTAGCGGCGTCTCTGCATATGGACAAGCAAGAATCTGGTGATTTACTGGAGTTTCTTGCCAAAAAGTTACAGCTATCTTTACCTAACAACACCCAAGTTAAGCACGGTGGGTTTCTTGGTATGGGCGCAATTCAACAAATTACGGTTCGCTTTAACGAGAATCACTATCAAATCAACCGGGAACGTTACGGTTCTTTCACTCCCAAAGTCCTGAAAGTGGTGCGCGGTGTTGTGATTAAAATAACTGAGGTATCAATGGAGCAGTGGAACGAGGAACTGGCTCTAGAACTCTCTCATCAATCACAACGTAGCGCCGAGATGCGAAATGCTCTCAGTAAATTTGTTATTGGGTAGGTAAAAAGTTATGGGGCTATTTGTACGTTTAGCCAATGCTTGTCGCCAAGGTGCAATCTGGCTGTCTACTCAGACAGAGAGTCAGCAACCACTCACAAAAAATCAGCGCATATTACAAACAAACCCTCATCAAAAATCATCACAACCAGTTACAATTCCCGCCAAAGCCCGTCACCGCATCAACTCACAAAAGCAAGTCGGGGAAAATTTCTTTACTAGTGACTTAAGTTGCAATGAGCATTTACTTACCCGTGAAGCTGGTTGTGAACCAATTGGTTTAGTCATGGGCACTTGCTTCTACAAAGTTAGCTTTTATGGGTATTTTCGCGGATATCAAAAGTTTACAGGAGAACTGACAGCCCTGTCTCAAGCGCAATTATCAGCAAGGGAATTAGCTGTCAGTAGGATGCAACAAGAAGCGGCTATGTTAGGGGCACACGGTATTATAGGAGTCCGTTTAAAACAGAGTCGGCAGGGCTGGGGGACTGGTTGTATCGAATTTACTGCCATTGGTACCGCCATCCGCATACCGAGTCGTCCACCGGAATCTCAACCCTTTACGAGCGATCTCACCGGGCAGGAATTTTGGCAACTCCGACAAGCTGGATATTATCCCAAAGGATTGGTATTTGGCACTTGTTCTTACTATATCCATAGCGATCGCATGACTCGTGCGCTCATGAATCAGTCTAGTTGGAATCGTTTGTTCGGTCAAGGACGACGCAACCAAGAATTTACGCAATTTACCCAAGGTTTTCAAGATGCACGAGAAATAGCCGTGACGCGTCTGACAGAGGAGATTCGGCAACTAGGTGCTGTGGGTGCTGTGGGAATGGACATTAAAACCAGTGAAGAAGCTATTAACTATCAGCCTTGGTCATTTTTGGGCTGCTTTTTTCAGCTATTTGGGCTATTTGGCTTTGGGCTACTGATAAGTGGCCATATTGCTGGACTTGCTGTTTTGTTACCTATAGTGATCGGCAATTTCATTTTCCAATTTATCAACAAGTTCCGAAATCCAGGCCCATTCCGCGATCTTTTAACTAACTTTGTTGCCGTTGGCACGGCCATTGTTGAAGATCAAATTCCTACAGAAAATCCCATCAGCAAAACTTTAATGTTTTATCCACTTTCTAAGTGAGGTTTTATGACAAATCAAAAGCCCATATCCGGTAATAATCCGCCAATTGCTACTGATTTACCCGAACATGCTCGCGAACGCTTGTCAATGATGCAGCAAGGTGGTAGTCAGCAGAAGTTGTTTACCAGCGATCTTTCAGTGAATGAGTTTCTGTTGGTGAAAGAGGCGGGTTTTGAGCCATTGGGGCTAGTCGTTGGTTGTTCGATGTATCACATTGGTTTTCAATGGGCGAGTATCAACCAGAATATGGAAATGACGGTGCTATCTCAGGCAATGTATCATGCCCGTGAATTGGCAATGACTCGGATGCAAGAAGAAGCAGAAGCACTAGGAGCAGATGGGATTGTTGGAGTTCGTCTGACGGCAAAGCATATGACTTGGGAACCCAATATGGCAGAATTTGTGGCGATTGGGACAGCAGTCAAAGCGCGAGATAGTTCAATTTCTTATCGCACGATTAAAGGCAAACCTTTTACAAGCGATCTTTCTGGACAGGATTTTTGGACACTATTACGGGCAGGCTATCGCCCTTTGGGCTTGGTGATGGGTAATTGCGTTTATCATGTCGCCTATCAAGGATTGGGGCAGTGGTTTAGAACCATTGGTAAAAATGTCGAAATGACAAACTTTACTCAAGCTCTTTATGATGCCCGCGAACTAGCGATGGAACGGATGCAAGTTGAGGCTACTCATCTCCAAGCAGAAGGTATTATTGGTGCCAAGATTGACGAACATCAATATTCTTGGAGTTCTCATGTGATTGAGTTTTTTGCTTTAGGAACAGCAGTGATTGCCACTAAGAGCGATCATCACATTCCCACTCCTCATTTAACTCTGTCTTTGAATGACCCACCAACTGTGATAAATACAGTGTTAGCACCTGTTGGTAACAGTCATTAATAATAGGCCGATCTCACAATACGGTTCAGTTAAGGAAATTAATCTGTTTAGGCAGGCTGTTCTTGAGCAGGGGATGCAGGGGGAGAGAAAAAGAACCACACTGTTGTCAGGGCGAACAGCCGTTCGCCCCTACGGCTGTGTTCTATTTACCTGAAAATTGCTCTAAAATATAATAAACCACACTGTTTTTCACAGTGTGGTTCGTTTTCGGTATAGTTATTGTCAGTATAGTAATCGGGCGAATAATTAGCCTTCTCAGCTTCACCGTTTTTGGTGCGATATTTAAGAATACAGAGTTAGATTGCACTATTCCGGATTTTGAGCAAATATTTTTGTCATGATTTCAAAATATAAAGTGGGACAGGCAAATTGCCCATCCCACTATAGGAACTTTAGAAGAGCGATCGCACAGCGAGTTTTAGTTCAAGTTCCAGAAGTCCAAGAATTGGTATACTCAATTTGATCGTTTGTCAAGGTGTCGATGTGAATTCCCATTGCCTGCAACTTCAGGCGTGCAATGTCTTGATCGACTTCAACTGGAATTGAGTGAATACCGGGTTTTAGTTGACCCTTATTAGTTACTAGGTATTCACAACCCAGTGCCTGATTCGCAAAACTCATATCCATAACCGCGCTGGGGTGTCCTTCTGCTGCGGCCAGGTTGATCAAGCGTCCTTCACCTAGAACGATAACTGATTTACCATTTTGGAGGCGATATTCTTGCGTAAAGGAACGAACTGTCTTGACTTCCTTAGCTTTAGCACCCAAGGATTTCAGGTCGATCTCAATATCAAAGTGACCGGAGTTACAAACAATCGCGCCATCTTTCATGATATCAAAATGCTCGGCGCGAATGACGTGCTTGTTACCGGTGACGGTGATAAACAAATCGCCTTGGGAAGCCGCTTCTGCCATTGGGAGGACGCGGAAA
Organism: Iningainema sp.; assembly: GCA_964657295.1. Classification (GTDB taxonomy): domain Bacteria; phylum Cyanobacteriota; class Cyanobacteriia; order Cyanobacteriales; family Nostocaceae; genus Rhizonema. The sequence goes on from CAZZVG010000082.1 coordinate 9,468, forward strand.
CCATCCATCACTGCTTCAATTGCTTTGATGGGGTCAATTTCGGTAACGATCACATTAGCACCTAGTCCTCTAGCTCGCATAGCTGTGCCTTTACCGCACCAGCCGTAACCTGCGACAACAAGGTTTTTACCAGCAAGCAGGACGTTTGTAGCCCGGATAATTCCGTCGAGGGTTGATTGCCCGGTACCGTAACGGTTATCAAAGAAGTGTTTGGTGTCAGCGTCGTTGACGTTAATCGCGGGGAAGGTGAGAACACCATCTCTCAACATGCTCCGCAACCGCACAATTCCGGTTGTGGTTTCTTCTGTAGTGCCAATAATATCAGCAAGTTGGTGTTGGCGGTGTTGAACCAAGGTCGCAACCACATCGCAGCCGTCATCAATAATGATGTTGGGACGGTGATCTAAGGCGATTTGGACGTGGCGGCTGTAGGTTTCGTTATCTTCACCTTTGATGGCAAAGACAGGAATATCGTAATCGGCGACGAGACAAGCAGCTACGTCATCTTGTGTTGATAGCGGATTGCTCGCAATTAGTAGGGAATCTGCACCACCGGCTTTGAGTGCAATTGCTAAGTGGGCTGTTTCTGTTGTGACATGGCAGCACGCAACGAGGCGTATGCCTGCGAAGGGTTTTTCCTGGGCAAAGCGATCGCGGATTTGCCGTAAGACTGGCATTTCGCGTCCAGCCCATTCAATGCGCTGTCTTCCCAAGGGAGCTAGGGCGAGGTCTTTAACCTCGTGCTTTAATCGGGGAGAAGTTGCGGTCATTAAAATTCTTCCTCAAAAAAGTAAAAAAGCTGCGTAATTTCTCACGCACTCTACTACATTAGTCCACTAATAGCAAACTGAAAAGAGTTTTGCTTGTCAAACTGCTAAAATATATAAAGATTTTGTAAAATTTATCACTTTTTCAGCTTCGGATTATGTTAAGAGCGCCCGAATGCGAGGCGACACAGCCACGCTTAGAAATCTTGCAGAGGGTGCGATCGCGTGATGACTCTTTGACCTTGATTGGCTCAGTTGCAAATTTCAAATTTCAGTTTTCGCTTCAGAACGTACTTGATGAATGGCGGAAACGCACGCTCTCCAAAGCTCCAAAATCAGCTTTTTTCAAACTTTGCAACAGTGCCACTTTTGGTACTTTTCTAACTTTTAACCCTATATTCTATCATGACCGCGCTCCTTACTCTTAGTCTTCCAAAATGCTTCGGATATCCTGCGCCGTTGTCTGGTCGTTGTTCACGAAGCAGCCTCGCTGCCGACAAGTGAGCGATATGGCTTAAGCCGAAGCCTGCGGGCATCGCAACTGAACAACACTCTGTCATTTTTCAGCCTTCATTTAATCAACTTAAATGAGGACTTTTTATGACTTGTAAGCTCCAGTTCTTCCAAAAGGAATAGCTTGAGCTAAAATTTTCAATTGGACGCCTAATCATTATTTTATCTGCTATGAAAAATAGGATTTTTATTCAAAGGCGAATTTGGATCTAAAGACGGATTGTATACGTGTACTGGTGTTCTTACCTGTATACCAATGTTGGGAGTTCTTACACCAATGCGGCTATTGGGATCTCCATCAACAAATTGAGAACTGTTACGACGTTGTTTGCAGCTAGCTGAAACACAAGTTTGAGTTCCGACAGTAGTCACTTTGCTCCCAGTAGTGCCATTGCAATTAGCTCCAAAGTTTTGAGAGGTATGATTGCTTTGATGCCCTTGTCTATGACC
>CAZZVG010000083.1:0-11184 GCA_964657295.1 Iningainema sp.
TATGCTAAATCCAACACCCACTAACCAAGCTAACGTCGATCGCATCTTAAGTATGGAGAACATCATTCAATTCGAGGGTGCCGGAGTTCGCCGGGGAAATCGCCTGCTCTGGAGTGATATGCATTTGAGTGTACAGCAAGGTGAGTTTATCGCCATTCTGGGACCGAATGGTGCAGGTAAATCGACACTGTTGAAAACACTTCTTGGCTTGTTTCCTCTGAGCGAAGGTCGAATTACGGTCTTGGGATCGCCAGTACGACGGGGGAACAGGGCAATCAGCTATCTTCCCCAACGGCGGAACTTCGATGCAGATGTGCGGGTGCGGGGACGGGATATTGTGCGCCTCGGGTTAGATGGGACAAAGTGGGGAATACCTCTACCTTTGGTTAGACGACTTTGGGGAGGAGATGTGCAGGCTCGCGAGTTGCGACGGTGGGTACAAAAAGCAATTGATCTGGTCGGTGCGAGTGCTTATGCAGATCGTCCGATTGGTGAACTGTCTGGTGGTGAGCAGCAACGTCTGCTGATTGCACAGGCAATTGTTACCAGACCGCGCCTCTTGCTTCTTGACGAACCGCTTGATAGTCTGGATCTGTACAATCAACAAGCTGTGTCAGCATTAATTCGCCGGATCAGTCAGGAGCATCAAGTGACAGTACTGCTCGTTGCTCATGATGTGAATCCGATTCTGCCTTACCTGGATCGAGTCCTCTATATTGGGCGAGGACAAACTGCAATTGGTAAGCCACAAGAGGTGATTACATCGGAGACGCTTTCGCAACTTTACGGTGTTCCAATTGATGTGTTGCGTACAAGAGATAATCGGATTATCGTTGTTGGTCAACCAGAGTCGGTGACTTATCATGCTCACTAGCACGTCGGCATTTGATCTTGTGCAGCCTTCGTGGAATCTCCAAGCAGATATCCAACAGCTTTTTGCCTACCACTTCATGCAAACTGCCTTTTCAGCAGGAACGCTGATTGCAGTGATTGCCGGAGCGATCGGTTATTTCATGGTACTGCGCGGACAAAGTTTTGCTGGACACACCCTGGCAAACGTCGGTTTTGCTGGTGCTGCTGGTGCTGTACTAATAGGTTGGTCCCCTGTTGTGGGACTGCTTGTCTTTTGCGTTGGTGCAGCAATGGGAATGAGTGTGTTAGGTGGTAGAAAATCTCAGACGCAGTGGGGACAAGGAGTCGCAATTGGCACGGTTCAGACTTTTGCTTTGGCGCTGGGGTTATTATTTGTACATCTCTCTTCTTCATCTAACGCGGCTGGCATTTATGCAGTTCTTTTTGGTGCTGTACTGGGCATTAGCGATCGCGACGTTCAGATTGTTGGAGTGACAACAGTTGTAACACTAGCTGGGTTGGTGGCGATCGCCCGCCCCCTACTCTTTGCTTCCATCGATCCAGATGTCGCTTTGGCTCGCGGTGTCCCCGTGGTATTGTTAGATAATGCCTTCCTTATTTTACTTGCCTTCGCCGTAGCTCAAGCAGTGCAAATCGTAGGGGTACTGCCGATCTTCGCGCTGCTCGTCACACCTGCCGCAATTGCCCAGCAGTTAACCCCGCACCCAGCTTTTGCCGTAGGACTCTCGGTACTTTTAGCACTGCTCTTTACTTGGAGTGGCTTGGCGATCGCCTACTTCACACCCTATCCCGTCGGCTTTTTTATAGCCAGTTTGGCGTTTGGAATGTATAGCTTAGTGCGTTTGCTCAAATGGACAATCCAACATTCTCGCTAAATTTCATCCAAGATGTGCGCGATATGCTGAGCTTGGATTTTATGCGTTACGCTTTTCTCGCTGGAACCCTGCTGGCAATTGTTTCAGGGCTAGTTGGCTATTTCGTTGTCCTGCGTAATCTCGTTTTTGCGACTGAGGCACTGGCGCATGTCACCTTTACAGGAGCGTTGCTAGCTGTCGTTTTGGGGAGTAATCCACTACTGGGACTATTTGGTGTCACAACGTTAGTGGCACTAGGTATAGGTACATTGGGTACACGGGCGCGGACACGGGATGTAGAGGTGGGGATTGTACTAGCTTGGGTGCTGGGATTGGGAGTCTTGTTCTTAAGCATTTACACTTCAAAATCTAGTGCAGCCAACAGTACTCTTGGCGTCAACTATCTCTTCGGCTCAATCCTCGGTTTAGAAGCACAACAGGCACAGTTGATTGCCGCAATAGGTATAGGTATTATTGTTGTCCTTCTAGTCATTGCACGCCCCCTGCTGTTCGCATCTGTCGATCCGGAAGTCGCCGCAGCAAGAGGTGTGCCGACGCGAGTCATTGATGCCGTGTTCCTTGTCTTAGTTGCTTTAAGTATAGCTGAGGCTGTTCCGGCTGTCGGTTCTCTGCTCAACTCCGCACTGCTGATCACACCAGGAGCGATCGCACAGCTTCTGGTAGCACGTCCTTTCGTTGCGCTTTTCCTCTCTCCCCTACTGGCACTTACTTTTGTCTGGGTGGGTTTAACCATTGGCTTCTATACCCCCTACCCAGTCAGTTTTCTGATCAGCGCTTTAGCCTTTACGACTTATGTTGTGGTCGTGATTTGGCGATCGCTTCGACGGAATTAGAATACGCTGCTTTGTCTATGATATCATGTCCGAGTGAAAACTTATAATATCTAGCAGGTCGGTAACAGGTAATGAAAAAAGCAATTAGCCACGACTGATGACGAAATTTTTGTAAACAAATCGTAAGAAATTAACCGAACTTAAGATGACTCAGATTCCCGACTTCTTTAAAGAAGTCGGGAATCTTAATAGCCCATTACTTTTTTTTGTTAAAGTACTTGCCAACTTAATCTAAGTTTGCTACACTTATTAATCGTGGTCAGTACAAGCCCAGCCGGGATAGCTCAGTTGGTAGAGCAGAGGACTGAAAATCCTCGTGTCACCAGTTCAAGTCTGGTTCCTGGCATAATCAATAAAACCCCTGAAGGCTATATATTTCAGGGGTTTATTGTTTGAGTCAAAACCTCATTTCCGCCATTTACGGTGGTGTAAATCTGGTGTAGGAAGATGCCACGTTGGACATTTTTGGACGAGGTTGGACAATTTATTGGTTTGACACTCTCTGAACTAGAATCTTAATATTATTGACTTCTCCAAGATTTTCCGCGTTTTCGACTTCTTCAATTACTGCTTGTATCTTTTGCAGCAAGGTTTCATCTCTAATTTTGCTTAAGTCATTTTCAAAGCTTTTTCTGAACTCGGTATTCATCCTTTATTTGCCAAAATCTTAAAAATTGCCTCTCGACTTACTGGTTCTGTATTTTCGCCTTCTTTAATGGCTTTCTCTAAAGCTATATCTTCAATAATTTCTGCGAATAAATCTGAAAATACTTCTTTCTGCGCTTGGATAACTTCGATCAGTGCGGTTTTAAATAATTGCTTAATTTGATCTTCCTTAAGATTAATTTCTGTCATAATTATTTGTTCAATATGTTTAAAATTGATGTTAATACGACGAAGGTGTACTCTCACCTTTATTATATATAAAACGCGATACCACTCAAGAGGTCAACTATCGGTCACACGGCTAAATTTAAACCCCTCACCTGAGTTATTATCAGCGCAATCTTCGCTATCATGTAAGTACATGAAGTATATACATAATGAGTAACCCCTATAAAATTCGCAGCACTAAAATTGGTAATAGTGCAGGATTTCGTTTACCTGCGGAGTTTTACCGCGAACATCCCCAATTTGCTAATACTTCAGGTAGGATAGAAGTATTGTCCGCCGATACTGCGATCGTCAAAATTATTCCCGAATTAGTTAATGATGAGGATGAGGAAGAGTCCCTAATGATGCGGCTGTTTCTCGATTTTGCGATGACGGAAGCATTGAAAAATAATACCTTGCAACCTTACACAACTGAGATGTCCGAGGCTGCACATAAGTTAATTGAAGGTGTGGAATTAGAGGACGTTTCCAGATAGTTTAGATGAATTGATTGGAACTTTAGCATGAGAGGCAAAAATAATGGCTGAACTCAAACTTAGATCAAAAGATCCAGATTCCCTGAGACGAATTATTCAAAGTGCTTTATCAGAAAGATTACAGAGTGTGACAGCAGGAATAAAAAAAACAGAAGAACGTCTTCAGGAATTTGAAACCAAATACCAATTATCAACGAGGGAATTTATAACTCGCTTTAATAATGATGAATTATCTCATATTTTTGACTTTGATGAATGGATAGGAGAATCTCGAATGTTGACACATTTACAACAAACAAAAGAGTCAATACAGGAAATTGATTTTGTTGATTGAAGATTATTTTCAGCACATTCAGCTTTTAATTGAATCCACAGAAATAGTCAATATATTTAATATAGAAAGTGACAAGAGAGGAATGTATGAAGGTTTAATCAGAGGGAAGATCGATTTTCAAGATAATTCCTTACTGCATTTTCGAGAATTTATCTATGTTGAAATCACCATAGATCGAAAAATGTATAGTTATCAATATATGAATTCAGAAAATAACTTAAATTTTCGCTATGACAATACTGAACACCACCGAAAATTAAATCTTCCTACCTTTCCTCATCATAAACATGATGGAAGTGAAGATAATGTTATTACATCAGATGCTCCTTTTTTAGCTGAGGTACTCAATGAAGTTGCAAAAATATTAGCATAGTGCGATCGCACGATATTGTAGGGTGCGTTAAGCGATTACCTGGGACACCGTAAAGGGCTAGCTGTATTTGGGTATGGGCTATCAAATACGCTTCAAACAAGATCACCGACTTCTTAGAGAAGTCGGTGATCTGTGTCGTTAACAATTACTTACGATATTGTTGGTAATGGGTATGACTCCAGTATTCGAGTATTTGGTACTACGACCAAAACAATTGCAATTTTTAAAGAAGAGCTTCATTTTGCGTGCATTCAGCGATCAGCCTACATAACTTGTAATGTATGGACAAAAAATAAAGCGTCACAAATCAGTAGCAAAACTTCACTTGAGTCAGAGAAACTACGACCAGTGCTTAACTATCATTTGCCCTACTGTCTCTGACGCTGTGGGGCAATTCCTTATTATACAACAAAAGGCAAGATAGAAATATGAAGAAGTGAAGGTGAGGAACATTTAAAGTGGATTCGAGGTTGTACAGAAAAATTCCTTAGCTTTTAGCAAGCTAAGTATTTTCAGACGGCTCTTATTGAGTTATACTATAGAATCCGGAAAATGAACGGATAACGGAACGGTCTATCTGGATCGCTGAGAATATTGACGATCGCCCAGATGGTTAATCCCCAGTGCAGGAGATACCCTATACCTGCCAGTGGAATCAGCAACCCAAAGCTGATAAAAATCAACACGGCAATAATAGATCCGTAAAGCCAGACATTAAAGTGGAAGTTGATAGATTCTTTAGCATTCTCCTTAACAACCGGATCTTCAGTTATTAACAATAAGGCTATAGGTATAGCTATAGACACCAACGAAGTACTAAAAAAAATCGCTCCGTGACACAGGGCTGATAAAAGTTTTCGCTTGTCCGTGTCGTACATTTCCGTCTCCTATGTTTATTTATGTCTTTGATTATATCAAGACGTTAACACAAGCATTGTTGTCTTAAGATGAAAAGACTCGTTAAAGTTAGAAAAAGAGAAGTTTAAGTTAAATCCTTAGCAGTAAATACACTATATGTCAACTGAAATTGAGTTGGAAATACACGAAGCAGTTGAACGTCGTCGTAACTTTGCGATTATCTCGCACCCAGATGCTGGTAAAACAACGCTCACAGAAAAGCTGCTTCTATACGGAGGTGCAATTCACGAAGCAGGGGCAGTGAAGGCGCGAAGGGCGCAACGCAAGGCGACTTCAGACTGGATGGCAATGGAACAACAACGAGGTATTTCTATTACCTCTACTGTATTACAGTTTGCCTACCGAGATTGTCAGATAAATTTGCTCGATACCCCAGGTCACCAGGATTTTAGTGAGGATACCTATCGTACCTTGGCTGCTGCCGATAATGCGGTGATGTTAATTGATGTGGCAAAAGGTTTGGAACCTCAAACACGAAAATTGTTTGAGGTCTGTAAGATGCGAGGTATCCCGATCTTCACTTTTATTAACAAACTCGACCGGCCCGGAAGAGAACCGTTGGACCTTTTGGACGAGATCGAGCAAGAATTGGGACTAGTCACTTACGCAGTCAACTGGCCTATTGGTATGGGCGATCGCTTTAAAGGAGTCTTTGATCGTCATCAACAGCAAATTCACTTGTTTGAAAGAAGTGCCCACGGTAGCCGAGAAGCTATTGAAACAGTTGTCGATCTGGGAGACCCTAAAATTGAAGAACTGTTAGAACAAGACCTCTACTACCAATTGAAAAACGATTTAGAACTCATCGAAGGAGTGGGACCAGAACTCGATTTGCAGTTGGTACACGAAGGGAAAATGACACCTGTCTTTTTTGGCAGTGCTATGACTAACTTTGGGGTAGAATTGTTCCTGAGATACTTCCTCGACTACGCCCTCAAACCCGGTTCTCATCAAAGCAGCGTTGGCGAAGTTCCTCCGACCTACCCGGAGTTCTCTGGATTTGTCTTCAAACTGCAAGCAAATATGGACCCGAAGCACCGCGACCGTGTGGCTTTTATCCGTGTTTGTACGGGTAAGTTTGAAAAAGATATGACAGTGAACCACGCCCGGATGAGCAAAATCGTCCGTCTCTCTCGTCCGCAAAAACTATTTGCTCAAGACAGGGAATCGATTGATGTTGCTTATCCAGGAGATGTCATTGGTTTGAATAACCCTGGTGTTTTTGCTATAGGTGATACAATTTATACAGGTCAGAAATTAGAGTATGAAGGTATTCCCTATTTTTCTCCAGAGTTGTTTGCATCGTTGAGAAACCCCAACCCTTCTAAATTCAAGCAATTCCAAAAAGGTGTTTCTGAGTTGCGCGAAGAGGGTGCAGTGCAAATTATGCACTACTCAGATGAAGCTAAACGCGACCCAATTCTCGCTGCTGTCGGTCAACTGCAATTTGAAGTGGTGCAGTTCCGCTTGCAAAACGAGTATGGAGTAGAAACCCATCTAGAATTATTACCATACACTGTTGCTCGTTGGGTAGAAAGTGGTTGGGAAGTCCTCAAAGAGGCGGGACGTTTGTTTAATACAACAATAGTTAAGGATAGTATGGGCCGTCCAGTGTTACTATTCCGCAATGAATGGAATTGCCAGCAATTGCAAGAAGATCATCCAGAGTTGAAATTGAGCGCGATCGCTCCAGTCTCTGGACAGCCTGTCGCTGGATAATTGTTAGTTGGCGCGTAGATAGTGGCTCATGGGTATGGATAATAAAAAGAAAGAATAATTACCTTTTTCCCAATGACTCACTAACCACTGTACGGGCGGGTTTCACTATATTTTTCGTTTTAAAACGACGAATTATACAATTAAACCCGCTCCTACTCACAACCAACAACATTTTTGCAAGTGGTGATGTACCTCCACTAACTGCAAGCAGTATAGTGGAGGCTTCCTGTCTCCTTGGTCGATGCCGCGTTGGGAATTCCTTGACTCCGTAATCTGAGAATCCGGAACACTCATCCGGTAACGGTCTTACTCAACCTCTCTCGCTCACAAGGAACGTTTATCTCCCCGTGGAGAACCCAGGCAGCTACGGGCAACCCTCCGTAGGTTCCAATGGAACATCTTGATGTTAGCGTATTAAGGTAGATGCTGACTCATTCTTCTGTCGATGGAGTTGCGGAGATTCCTCAAACACCTCACTCCCTGATTGACTCATAATCAATAATGGTGGTCGGTATTTTCGTCATCTCCCGGTCATTCATCCCCAACTGACAGCCTAATTGCATTACAGTTGGGGATGAATGACCGAAAGTGTTAAAAAAAGCTGCAATCTGGGTAAGTTAAAAGGTAAGCATCTACGAGGGTAAAGAGAAAATTAAGTGAGGCAGGCGATTTCATTGGATGATTTAGCATTGTTTCCTCTTTCTTTATGAGCTTGATAGTGCCTTAAACCCTATTAACTTACCCTCCTCAACGCTTACGGTTAAAAGAGACGGGTGTCTTGAATATCTATGCCTTCACATCCTAAGCCGTCTTTGGAAAGTGGTTTAACCGCCCTTAAACAAGGAGATAATCAAACAGCAATAGCAATACTCAAAGTCATTGCGACACTAGAAGGCGATCGCCCGGTAGGGTTACAAGCCCAAATAGGGTTAGTCGTAGCTTATGCACGTAGTGGTGAAGCGACAAAAGCAATCTTTTGGTGCGACGCGCTCGCTCAGAGTCATAATCCACAAATCAAGCAGTGGGCGGATCACTCTTTAGAACAGCTGACAAAACGCCATCAAAACGATGTGTCAAATGTAACTACTGGATTTGTCCCCTTTGAAAACTCACTTATCACTTCGATCGCACAGGGGAAAGGGGGAGAGGCAGAGCAGGAGGAGCAGAGGGAGATGAAGGAAATTCCCTCGCCAACCACCCCTGCTTCCCCATCTTCCACAACCAATGTTGGTATACCGCTTAACCATGCTAAAGCTAAACCAATGACAATTCATTGGCGGCAAGCAGAAAGAGCAAAGGTATGGCAACCGCCACAGAAACCGAACTTAATACTCTTACGACTGCTGATGGCAGGAACATTCATCGCTCTATTTTGGGTAATGCGCGAGCTGCTAGTGTTCGTAATGAGATTAATTAACGATATTTTAGTTAAATTACCATTCCTGGAGCCAATACAGCTTTTATATACTAATCCGACAATCTTCCTGCTGCTCGTACTTTTTATTCTCATCGGCTTGTCTCCCTGGTTACTAGATCTATTACTAACAAGCTTTTACGCTCAGCAACCGTTAGAAAATGTTGCCTTGAATAGGTACAGTCCAGAAGCAGTTCGAGTGTTGCAACGCTATTGCCAACAGAAAGGCTGGCGGTTCCCTAAACTTAGTGTTTTGCCGATCACTTCCCCAATGGCACTAACTTACGGTAATCTACCACGAACAGCCCGGATTGTGGTGAGTCAGGCGCTATTGGAGCAATTAGCAGATGATGAAATCGCCACAATCTATGCTAACGAGTTAGGGCACATAGCTTATTGGGATTATGTGATCATGTCTCTGGTACTGCTGGTAACGATTCCAGCTTATCAGCTATACCAACAATTTTCTAAATGGGGAGACAGTACATCCCAGAAAGTCTGGCGTTTGGTTATGGGAATTATGGCAACCCTTGCCTACGGAGTTTGGTGTTTGCTAACCGGAACTGCTTTGTGGTTATCTCAACTGCGGCTTTACTATAGTGACTCTTTCGCTGCAGGAGTCACAGGTAATCCTAATGGTTTAGTCCGTGCATTACTCAAAATGGCAGTCGGTATTGCTGCTGATATTCAAAAAGAAGAGCAAACTAGTTTGCAGTTGGAAAGCTTAAATCTCCTGACACCTGTTGGATACCAACAAAGTATTTGCTTGGGTAGTATTGCCAATCATACGACTTTTGAATCCTTCTTGATGTGGGACTATCTCAATCCCTTCCGGTGGTGGTTTGTGATTAACAATACTCATCCGTTAATCGGCGATCGCCTGCAACGTTTGGTATCGATAGCCCAGAACTGGCATCTAGCAACAGAACTTTATCTAGAAAGCCAGCAGCCGTTAAAGGTTAAGTATGAATCCTTTTTGTTACAAATTGCTCCCTTTTTAGGAATTCCTTTAGGTGTGGTGTTTGCAGCTTTGATCTGGCTGGGTTGGCAAACGGCTTTCTTACTTAAGTTGTTGAATTTAAAGTGGATATACGATGATTGGTCTTTCGTTACAGGTTGCCTGTTGATTTGCTTCAGCATTGGCCTGTTGATTCGGATGAATTCTTTCTTTCCAGACATTAAGCCTCAACAAGTCAAAACTGATGACAGCCTACCCGACTTGTTAGCAAACCCAACCTTGCTCCCTGTTAATAGCGTCAGGGTATGCCTTGTTGGCAAGTTAATAGGTCGTCGCGGCACTCGCAACTACTTGGGACAAGACTTGATTTTACAATCAAACACGGGTCTTGTAAAATTACATTACATTTTCTGGTTAGGACAAAAAGTCTTACCCCAAGATTTGGTAGGTCGGAAAGTTGTCGTTACAGGTTGGTTAAGGCGGGGTGCAACTCCTTGGCTCGACGTGCAAACCTTGCAAACTCAAAGTGGTAAAACTCTTCATAGTCCTCATCCTGTTTGGTCTACTGTTTTAGCAGTTGCAGCAGAAGCTTGGGGCGCATACATTCTTTTAAAAGGATAGCCAGAAGATAGGGGCAGGTTTTACAGATTGATTTTAAAGCCGATAAGTTAATCGACCAAACCTGCCCGTACAGTCGTAATTTTTCGCCCCTCCCTACTAGCTATCGTCGGACATCAAGAAAAGTTGCAAATATACATACTTTCGGTTACATTAATTTATATGAACAAATAAAATAGGCAAAAAATAGTATTTTGACTTAGATATTTGCCTAACCGATAGCGCTGAATCAACTTTTGTCGCTCCCACACAGCAATAAATCTACCAGTCTGGATCTGGTTTTTATTTCCCAAATGCCAAATTTCCGAAAAAATGTATTTTATGCTACGATGCAATTAAATAACTGCTAGAAATGTATGCCTTGAACTATCTACGTAGAAAATACCGTGGTAATGTAAGGGGAATGGTGTTTAATTCTCCAAAAAGGGCATCGAAAAAGTTTCCTGTGGTAAGCAATAAGCTGTAAAATCTAAAGTCCTTGGGATAAAGGTAAAAAGAGCATTGTGTGCGCTTTTGTATTAAACAAGCTTGAACCCGGTGAAAAACTATATTGTATAGGTTGACAGTTTGGAGTAAGAAAATTGGTTTGTGACGCTGTTAGGAAAGTAGCATATATCAAAAGCCAAAGCCAAAACACTGTTTTTTGCCCGGTCGCGTTCGTTCAACTGTTGGAGGTCTAGTTCATGTCTGTTCGCCTATATATAGGTAATTTGCCAAAAGAAGAAATAGATCGTCAAGATCTGCAAGCAGTTTTTGCAGCAGAAGGCGATGCTGTTACCACTAAGCTGATTAAAGATCGAAAAACCGGCAAATGCCGTGGTTTCGGTTTTATCACCGTAAACAACGATCAGCAAGCAGATCAAGTTATTGAAAAATACAATGGTCAATTGTTCAAAGAT
>CAZZVG010000084.1:0-11128 GCA_964657295.1 Iningainema sp.
ATTTTATGACTATTCAATACAGTTTTGATCAACCAGTTTTATTCAAACAATCTCCCACTTGGTCGCGGATTATCGCTTGGGGTATAATTGGTGTCACTAGTTTTACAGTAATTTGGGCATCAGTGTTTAAAATTGACGAGGCAATTCCCGCAAATGGTAAACTAGAACCAGTCGGAGCAGTCGCTGACATCCAAGCTCCTGTCGGTGGTGTTGTTAAGCAGATTCACGTCAAAAATGGACAGCGAGTCAAAAAAGGTGACATCCTAATTAGCCTTGAAGAAACGACTGCCCAAGCGCAGTTACAATCATTACAAAAAAATCGTGCGGCGTTAGTAGAGGAAAACCAGTTTTACCGTCGTTATCTTACAGGGAATGTCACGTCTCCGAAAACGACAAATTCCGCGTCTCTACAAATTCCGCCAGAAATAGCCACTTTAACTCAGAGTCGTACTACAATAGTCGCTGAAAATCAGGTTTACCGATCGCAGTTAACTAATTCTACCACAGGAGTCGTCCTCACATCAGATCAACAGTTACGCTTGCACAGTCGTCAGTCAGATTTAAATTCGCGTTTAGCAGACATTAAACTAGAGAGAGAAAAAACACAACAGAAATTGAGTGAGAACCAGTTACAGTTAGCTAGTAGTAAAAGTGTACTAGAAATTCATCACAAAATTCTCAACGATATAGAACCAGTGATGAGGCAAGGGGCTTTTCCCCGTTCGCGGTTTTTAGAACAGCAGCAGGAAATGCTCAAAGCACAGGTAGAAGTTGACCGACTAACTAAAGAACAACCACAATTAAGATTAGCGATCGTTCAGGCAAAAGAAAAAATCCGCAACGCGGAGGCAATATCTATTGAAGATCTGCTCTCACATATTACTGCTAATGAAAAAAGTATAGCTGAAATCGACACTCAGCTGACAAAAATTATTTTAGAAAACCAAAAGAAAATTAACGACATTGACAGTCAGTTAGCTCAAACGCAAACGACCCTAAAATATCAGAAAATTAACTCTCCGGTAAGTGGAACAGTTTTTGAATTGAAAGCGAAAAATCCGGGGTTTGTTGCCAACTCCAGCGAACCGATTTTGAAAATTGTTCCTAATGATAACCTGATTGCCTTAGTATATATTACCAATCGTGACATTGGCTTTGTGAAAAAAGGGCAGAAAGTAGATGTGAGAATAGATTCCTTTCCTTTTCAAGAGTATGGCGATCTTAAAGGAGAGTTAACTTGGGTTGGTTCAGATGCTTTTCCCCCAGAGCAACAGTATCCTTTCTTCCGTTTTCCCGCAAAAGTGCGCTTAAATAGGCAGTCATTACTGATTCATCACCATGAACTCCCACTGCAATCAGGTATGTCAATTAATGCCAATATCAAACTACGCCAGCGGACTATCATCAGTATTTTTACGGACTTCCTAATCCAAAAAGCTGACAGCCTGAAATTTCTCCGGTGATGTAGTGATCGCCATTCAGCTCTTATTTGTCAACTTTTGCACCAACAACTGCACCGCCAGAGCTAGTAACCCGATCGCCACTAACCCAAATATTCCAGTTCCCAAAGCAATTATACCCACAACTAAGGTACGTACAGCCGAGGAAAGATTCACGACCATTGGGTTCTCAGAATGAATCGGTTTCTTCGCAAAAGTGGTGGCGATCGCTATCATCAGAGAATAGGATGCAAATGCCAATCCCCCGGAAATCATCGCCCCAGTCAAACAGCGAAATGGCGTTGGTAAAACCTGCGCTCTTTGCTCTGGTTGTTGTGTGATATTCTGATCGCTCATAGGATTTTAGATGTTGGTTTTTAGATTTGAGATTGAGCCAGAGGGCGTGTTTTAAACCGATGATGCTACCTGAATCCCATGTGTAATCATTCGAGTCACAAATAATTCTAAATCCGGATTGGGAATCTTCTGCCTCACCTGAAGCATAACTTGTTCTGCCAGCTGTTGAGACTCACACAAAGCAAATACGCTAGGTCCAGAACCAGACATCATTGCCGCCAAAACGCCTTTCTCACTTGCCAACACCTCCTTAAGTTGCAATACTTGAGAATAGGTTGGCAACACCACACGCTCTAAATCATTATGCAACCTCTGAGCTATTAAGAGCGCATCCTTCTTTTGAATGGCTTTTACCATCGCTCCAGAATTGACTGCTGCTGCACGCTCTGCCAAACTTTCTGCATCCTTAATGTAAGAACTGCCGAACTGCTGTCGATAAGTTTTGTAAGCCCAAGCAGTGGAAACTTCCAGGCTACGATATTTCCCCAATACTATATATATGTTATCTAAACCGAGTAACGGAGAAAGTTGTTCGCCTCTTCCTGTGGCAATAACTGTTCCACCCGCTATACAAAACGGTACATCTGAACCTAACGTTGCGCCCAATTCTTCTATTTCTGGCTGAGTTAATCCCAAATTCCACAGCAAATTTATTCCCACCAAAACTGCGGCGGCGTTCGTCGAACCTCCAGCCAACCCAGCAGCCACAGGAATGTGCTTGTCGATAGTGATGTCAAAACCACCGTACTCAGCAAAGGCATCGGGAAATTTTGCCACCATCAGTTCTGCTGCCCGATATGCCAGATTAGTTTTATCTGTTGGGACTTGTGGATGGTCGCAGTGAATGCGGATGTCATGAGTACTATTGACTTGTACATTAATGTGGTCTGCCAAGTCAATGCTTTGGAGTATCATTGCTAACGAGTGATATCCGTCAGGGCGATCGCCAATGATTTCCAGATACAAGTTGATTTTAGCAGGAGCTATCAAGGTGTAAGAACGCATACTGAAAATTAAGAGTTAGGAGACTTCTATGAGTGAAGGCGCGAAATTGCGAGTTATCGTTTTATTCCTCACTTTTTATTGCGCCTAGCTGATTAGCTAAAGTTACCCATTGAGAGACACTGATATCTTCGGCTCGAGCTTGGGGATTTATATTTAATTGTTCGAGTAAGTGTGTCAGGCGATCTCGTTCCACAAACGATTGCAAATTATTTCGCAACATCTTGCGCTTTGCCCCAAAACCCAACTTTACCAGAGTCTCCAACTGCTGAGCATTTTCAGCTTGTGGTTCAATTTGATATGGAACAAGCCGAACTACGGCTGAGTCCACCTTGGGTGGTGGGTAAAATGCTTTCGCTGGAACTGTATAAATTAACTCACAGTTTGCCAAATATTGCACCCGTACGGACAAAGCCCCGAATGTTCTTGAGCCTGGTTTGGCAACCAGCCTTTGTGCGACTTCTTTTTGCACCAATAACACGATGGAATGATATGGTTCTGGATTTGGCACAGAGATGGTACCCAACAGTTTTTCTAAAATTGGTCCGGTAATATTGTAGGGAATATTGGCAACAACTTTATTATGTTTTTTAAACGCTGGAAATGATGTCAGAAGAGATGGTACATTGAGCGAGAGAAAATCTCCTTGCAGCAGTAGAAAATTCTGTTGGCGTCCTAGTTGTTTGGTCAAAACTGCACACAAATCGCGATCGATTTCTACTGCCACCAAAGATTCTACCATTGGTAAGAGACGGCGAGTTAGAATACCAGTACCTGGACCGATTTCGAGAATGCGATCGCCTTTGTTTAATTCTGCCGCACGAATAATCTCTAAGAGTGCCTGTTCACTTTTCAGCCAATGTTGGGCAAAAGACTTGCGTGGTTTTATTTCTTGTAGCTTTCTTAAATTCATCTTTAACTCCTTTTTCTCATAGCTCAATCTTTATATAGTCATCCTAAATCATTGATAAATACAGCGTTTTGACAGTTAACGCTCTGACATTAACTGTTAACAGCTATTGACATACAAATTCATACGGATGAGAGAGCAGCAAAAGAGAAGTTAATAAAAAAATATTTGGATAAAAAACAGAATTATGAACGCCAGCCAAAAATTTATTAATCCTTTTATTCTGATAGCTGTAGTTGCTAGTCTTAGCAGTTGTCATTCTCTGTCTACTGCTCGTCACCTCAACACCAAAACACCAGCCGTTGGTACAACCAATAGTACATCATCATCCGCACCAAGCATGGCTGATCTAGAAGCTAAAAAATCTACTAGTGTTGAGACGTTGCTACCGAAAGAATTCCTCCCCGAAAATAAAGCTTCCTCAACGTCTGGGGAAGTTGCCACTCCAAATGCTAACGCTACACTATACACAAGTGACTCCCAATGTCAAGAACTTATTCCACAAAAAGTCTCAGTGTTAGCACAACAGCCAGTCACAGATGCTGTAGGTAAAATTTTACAACAACAGGAGACTGCTGACTTTGACTTGTCTGGGTATCGCGTAAGTATTAAAAAAGGTATAGCTACCGTAGATTTGCGAATCGCGCCTCATTCCCGACGACAATTCACTTCTCTTTCGAGTTGCGAACAGTTTACGCTTTTCGGCAGTCTCCGCAAAACCTTAGTTAGTAATGCTCAATGGAATATTAAAAAGGTTCGCTTTACAGATCGAGGCAAGGAAATTCAGTAAAATGATGCTGAGTGTTTTCAAATAACATCTTCTGCTGTAATCAAGGAAATTGCAGAGTCGTCCATCTCCTCCAAACAATTTATAATCCGGTTTGCCTGTTGTTCAACACTACGCTCAAAAATAGTCCGAGCAAATCGCCCGTTGCCAAAACTTTTGTTCCGCGTCTCATAAGCTGTTTCAAAAGTTTTTTGCAGAGCGATACGCGCTGAAATGTCCATTGTGTATCCGTGGTCGTAACAGAATTTTCCAAAAATCAACACGAGTTCGCCTGCTGTATAGTGATCGAAGTAAAACCATCGACTAAAGCGAGATTGCAAACCGGGATTTGACGCGATGAAATACTCCATCTCGTTTGGGTAACCAGCCACAATCACAGCCAGACGATCGCGGTGATCTTCCATGCGTTTCAGCAAAGCTTGTACGGCTTCATGACCGAAATCGTTAGCAGCTCCATCTTTGGGGACAAGAGCGTGGGCTTCGTCAATAAAGAGTACACCATCCAGCGATTGCTTGACCGCATCAGTTATACGCAGTGCTGTTTGTCCAATATAACCACCGACAATTCCAGCGCGATCGGTTTCTACGACATGTCCAAGCTGGAGGCAACCCAGTTGTTTGTACATCCGACCGACTAATCGGGCGATCGTTGTCTTACCAGTGCCTGGGGGTCCGTACAGAACAAAGTGCAGTGAAGTATCAACTATCTTCAGTCCTCGTGCTTTTCGTTTATTCTGCACCTTCATAAAATTTGCCAAGGAGAAAAGTTGCTGCTTGATTTGATCGAGTCCAACCAACGCTTTTAATTCCGCGAATACGTTTTCCAGCGTATCGTTTACGGGTGGTTCATGCTGCAAAAAGGATGCTTTTGTGGCATCATCAGACTGATTCACTAGAGAAGAACCAGTTTCGCAGTCCTCAGCACTAATAATCAAGCTATGCACCTTGATTTTAATTTCGTCGTAGATAATAAAACCAAATTTTTGATCGCTCACCTGCATCACTGTATCTGCTGGGAGCTTTTCTAAAAGCACACTGTTAATATAAAACTCTACAATATCGTCATTCCGCCGAATCTCCAGCACGTTTACAGTGTTGGAACGGCGAATTTCCGAACAGCTTTTCCAGGCAACATACTTTGTCGCACTGCCGTTATCATACCTGGATATTTGGTAGTAGCCACTATCAGAGATGACAAACTCAGAGAAATTAGTGCTATCTGAAAGTCCCCAGACGAAACCATACCCATGATTCAGCACACCAGCGACTTTCTCCAGCACAACATGAATGCGAAACTCTTTTCTGTCATAGAAGAAATCTGTAGATGTCCACGTTAGCCATGAGCCATTGCCTGCCCGTTTGTGTTCAAAGACATAATAATGGTTTGCGTCTACGTAGAGACTACATTCCTCAGAATCCTTCGTAACCCATTTGTTGCTGTTGTCTTGAAAGTGTTCCTCAAAAATCAACATAGCTAAAACTAAAGTGTTGGCAAATTTGTAGATATATGGATGTATTGCGAATAAGTGCGAAGCCTGCGGGCATAGCCATCAATTAGGGTTCTCTCAAAAGCGACAAAAAGCAGGCTCCAGCTATCAAAGTCATGAAAATCTTGTTCATCAGCTTTTTTCGTCCCCAAATGCGAATAGAAACTCAATTATTACTTCATCATGGAGTTCCAGCATTTCTGAGTTTTGTCAACTGAATATTAGTTAATTTACAGCAATTTTCCGGGAAATAGACCACAGTTTTAGGGGCGTTCGCCTTCAGGCGTTCCCGGAGGGTAGGGCTGTACGCCCTTACCAACTGTAAGAAGCAGGGACAGAAATGTTAGGCTAAATTTGTCTCACCTAGACTCTGACTGCCATGTCTTTTACCAAAGAGATAGAAATCCCAAAAGATGTTATCTTTCCTACAGGAGATCCATACAGCAACGAACCCCCCTTGGAGACAGAATTACATCTCAAGCAGATGATTCTGCTTATTGAATGCTTAAATTGGTTGTGGCAAAACCGCAATGACTTTTACGCTATTGGCAACCTCACTATCTACTACAGCCCAAACCAGCGCAAAACAGAAGACTTTCGCGGACCTGATTTTTTTGTAGTGCTGGGAACGGAACGCAAAACTCGTAATAGTTGGGTGGTGTGGCAAGAGGATGGTAAATACCCGAATTTGATTGTCGAACTACTTTCAAAGACAACCACTAAGGTAGATAAAGAATTAAAAAAACAACTGTACCAAGATTTCTTTCGCACACAAAATTACTTTTGGTTTGCTCCAGACACGTTGGAATTTGCCGGGTTTATTTTACAGCAAGGAAAATACCAACCGATAGAACCGAACAAGCAAGGCTGGTTGTGGAGCGAACAGTTAGAGTTGTTCTTGGGAGTGTATCAGCGACAGTTACGCTTTTTTACTCCCGACGGACAACTTGTTCCCACACCTCAAGAAGTTGCTGTTATGGAAAAGCAACGTGCTGAACGAGAAGCGCAACGTGCCGAAAAAGAAGCACAACGTGCTGAACGCTTAGCCGCAAGGCTGCGAGAATTAGATATCGATCCTGATGCTTTGCAAAACTAGCTTTACTTAAGCTAAATTTTTTTAACCTAAGATAACTGCTGCCATGTCCATCGAAGATATAGAAACCTCAACAGATATTATCTTTCCTCCTGGTGATTTAGATAGTGATGAACCACCGCTTGAGAGCGAATTACATCTGGGACAGATGATTTTGCTGAAGCAAAGTTTGGATTGGTTGTGGCGAGATCGCAACGACTTTTATGCTACTGGCAATTTAACAATCTACTACAGTATACCACAGCCCAAATCAGAAGACTTTCGTGGACCTGATTTTTTTGTGGTACTGGGAACGGAACGCAAAACTCGTAATAGTTGGGTGGTGTGGCAAGAGGGTGGCATGTACCCGAACGTGATTGTTGAACTACTCTCAGATATTACTGCTGCTACTGATAAGGGTTCAAAAAAGAAGTTTTATCAAGACACCTTCCGCGCACCAGATTACTTTTGGTTCGATCCACATACGTTGGAATTCGCCGGTTTTACTCTGAATGGAAAAAAATACCAACCACTAGAACCGAATGAGCAAGGTTGGTTGTGGAGCCAACAATTAAAGCTATTCTTGGGAGTACATCGGCAACAGTTACGTTTTTTTACGGCTCAGGGACAACTGGCGATCGCACCTGAAGAAATTGTGATGGAAAAACAACGTGCAGATCGTTTAGCAGCAAAGCTCAGAGAATTAGGTATTGATCCTGATACTGTGTAAAGTCTACGATTCAAAGAGTCCTAACGACATCTGGCAACTTCAATAAAAGCAGGCAATAATAGAAAGTCATTACAGGTGGTTTGCTGGTAAAAAAAGTGCCATGATGATCAAATGCACAACCCTGCACTATAAAGAAGGAACGTCCGATAAAGTCTACGAAGTGGATCTGTGTCAGATAGGTGAGGAACGTTACGTAGTGAATTTTCGCTACGGACGCCAAGGCAGTAACTTGAAAGAAGGTACGAAAACTACTCAAGCTGTACCTTTGCCTGAAGCACAGCGAATCTTTGACAAGCTGGTAGGGGAGAAGACAAAAAAGGGATATCGTGATATCACAACAGAAAGTGACGCTACCCCAGTCACGAAGCCAGCAGAGACTCCACAACTCCCCACTAACGATGCACGTAAACAAGCAATCCTAACTCGCCTTGCTAATAACCAACCCAGCAAATGGAAGTTAGAAAGAGCGATTTGGCGTGCAGGAGAACTTAAAATAAGTGAAGCGACACCGCTACTAGTCAAACTTGTTGGCACAGGTGAACCTCTTAGAGATTACTGCATTGCTTGGTCACTCGGTTGGTGTAGAGGTGAGGAAGCGATTCCTACGCTCATCAAACTGTATAAAAATGCCTCAAGTCCGGATTTTGTCAGCCGCATCGCTTTTGAAGCACTGCAAAAACTTGCGGATGCAGAAACCAAAGCTAGTTTGCTCTTAGAAAGAATAGAGTTTCTTCCACAAGAATTGCGTTCTTTAGCGCGAAGTGGTTCAGCATCGGCTTTTGCAACAGCTTTACAAAATTATTTAGAAGGCGGTAACTACAAACATTTTGCTGTACTAGATACAATCTATCAAATCGATAACCAGCAGGTTCGTCCAGCTTTAATTAAAATATTACGCAACGTACCTTTTCAACCAAATTACTTCCAGCGACTACGCCATATTTTCAAAATGGCTGAATACCGCCACGATGCAGAAGTGTTTGGCATCCTTGCTTATAGGTTCGAGAAAGAAGCAGCAGGATTTAGCAGCAGTAGTCATTATATAAAATTACCAAGTGGCGATGATCTGATCGTAAGATCTAGATATAATTCTGAAAAAAGCCGCTACGAATTTATTCAAAACGACATTGAAAAAGAACTGAAGCGTCCTAATTCAAGACTGGCTTTTAGCACAAAGACTCGTGAATACTTACTGCGAAGGATTTGGCGGACTCTCAAACAGTTAGGCGAAGAAGGCGATCGCAACTATATAAAAATGGCTGTCGGTGTTCTTCGGCAATATTCGGATCGAGATGCCGAACCAGTCAGAGAAACTATTTTCCATCGGTGGAACCGTTCCAACTGGACGCGTATTGAGTTTAAGCGTGTTTGGGACGCATACGCTGGTTATTTAACCTTCAATCACATCCTCTACGCAAATAGTCCCAAGTATGAGTTAAAGCTTAATTCCAAAGCTTGGCGGTGTCGGGAAGGTTATCATCCAGGAGATCCAGAACCCCAAACGCGAGAAGAAGCGTTTCCACAACTTTGGGAACAGAATCCACAAGCACTGCCACCACTACTCCAGGAAAGTGAATGTCTCCCAGTTCACCATTTTGCCGTCAAAGTTTTGAAAGCGTGTCCTGACTTCTGTACATCCCTGGATATAAATACAATTATTCAACTTGCTAACAAACCGTATGAAGTGACAGCGCAATTTGGCTTTGAATTAGCACTTCTCAACTACAACCCTTCTCAACCAAACAAAGAATTAATTCTCGCCTTAGCCAACTGTTTATCTCAAATCGCTCGCAACCAAGCCTACCACTGGATTGAAGAACAACGCGAATTTTTCCTAGAAGATCGCCACTTCATCACTGCTTTAGTTACTAGTCAACAAAGTGATACTCGTGCCTTTGTTCGTAGATTATTGACATCATTTATTAATCGCAATGCAAGAGTATTAATAGGGCGAATCATTGCTGAATTAGTATCGCTATCTCCAACACAAGAGGAATTGGCAGCAGACATTGGCGAAACCTTGCTAGTAAGCTTCGCACCCCAGTTACGTACTTTAAGTTTAAATGTCATCAATGACCTATTAACACATCCATTGCTAGCAATTCAACAACTAGGCGTTCGTATCTTACTCAATCACGAAATAGGTGCTAAAAACTTACCCCCGCACATTATTGAATCACTCCTTGCATCACCTCATGAATCGTTACAAATTCTCGGCATCCAGCTATTTGGACAACTGCCTGATAAGAAACTGCTAAATGAGGAGAGAACTTTAATTATGGCAATGGCAGTGAATGCAGTCGAAGATATTCGCAATGCCATCAAACCAATCATCCACCGTTTAGGAACAACATACCCAAGCTTTGCCATTCAGCTAGCATCTGATTTCATCGAAGTTCTACTTCTTACCGAAAGGCACCAAGGCGTTCACAGCTACTTAGTGCATCTGCTACAAGAATTACAGGGAGATTGGAAGTCAAGCGTCAGCAAAGAAACTGCTTTGCAATTATTAGCTGCAAAGTCTTCTGCTGTACAAGAATTAGGTGGTTTACTGCTGAGTGCAAATTCACAAAGCTGGGTTTCAAAATTTACCACCAGCGAAATCGTCAAACTTGCCAATCATGAAATTCTCTCAGTGCGGGAAGCAGCGCAGCAGATGTTTTTACAAATCTTAGATCGCCTCCGCAGCGACTCACAAGAAATGTTAGCAGCAGTGCGAATACTAGAAGCAAAATGGGAAGACTCCCGCGAATTTGCCTTGAGAATCTTTACAACAGAACTCAGTGCAGAAGAATTCACCCCCAAAGTTTTGGTAAATATCTGTGATAGTGTCCGTGAAGATGCCAGAAGACTAGGACGCGATTTATTAACTCGTAACTTTCAAGCAGTAGACGGACAAGAGTATCTCCTGAAATTTAGCGAACACCCATCAGCTGATATGCAGTTGTTTGTGACTGACTATTTAGAAAACTACGCTGTAGATAATCCAGAAAGTTTACGCGAACTAATGCCTTACTTTTTCACCGTACTCTCTAGCGTAAATCGCAGTCGTGTCGCCAAGCAGCGAATATTTATGTTACTCGACACAGAGGCACAAAAAAGCGAAGAAGCTGCAATCATTGTCGCCGAAATCATGACTCAACAGTCGCTAACAATAGCAATTGGCGATAAAGCTGCTGCCATCCAAATTATGTTAAAAATTAGCAAAAAGTATCCTCATCTTTCTTTACCAATTGAAGTTAAACCTGTTGTAAAGGTAAGATAGTTAAACGATTCAACCAACCACCGAAGCATAGAAAAAAGAAAAGTATTATTCATTCTAACTACTCCTTTCTTTTCTTTTC